>NZ_VRUT01000154.1:0-11311 GCF_008039465.1 Methylobacterium sp. WL120
GTGCCCGGCCGGGCACGTGGCGGCGGCGGTGGGGTATCGCAGCCGCCACGCCCTGCGCGCGACGGTGTGCCGGGTGCTGGGCGCGGACGGCCCGCGGCCCCATAATCCCGGCTGACCGACCGGAGGCTTGAAGATGCTCTACGAACTCGCCGCGCTCTCGTGCCCCCTGAACGCGCTCGATCGAGCCTCCGAGGGGGCGGCCGCCTGGGTCGGCGCGCCCGAGGCCGGCGGCACGCTGCTCGGGAGCTGGCGCACGGAGATCGGGATGCTCGGCCGGATCCTGATCCTGCGCGGCTTCGAGGCGCCCGAGGACGTGAGCGCCGAGCGCCGCCGCGCCCTGACCAGCGCGAACCCGTTCCATGCCGGTGCCGTCGTCAGCGCCTTGGAGATGGATAGCTATGCGGCCTTCCCGTTCCTGCCGCCGGTGCGGATCGGAGCGCGCGGCGCCGTCTACGAGTTCCGCACCTACCGTCTGAAGCCCGGCGGCCTGCTGCCCACGCTGGACGCCTGGGAGGCCGCGGTCCCGCCGGCCAAGCCCTACACGGACCACCTCGTGATCAACATGTACGCCCTCGACGGCGCACCGCGGATCACCCACGTCTGGGGCTTCCCCAGCCTGGAGGAGCGGGCGTCCCTTCGCCGGGCGGCGCAGGGCTCCGGGCACTGGCCGCCGAAGGGCGGCCCCGACCACATCGCCGAGGCCGTCTCCAGCATCGGGCTGCCCGAGGCTTGGTCGCCGCTGACGTGAGGACAGCTCAGGTGGCGCGGGCGGAAAAGTCGATGCGCGGGTCGATCCAGACGTAGATCAGGTCGGAGAGCAGGTTCACCGCGAGCCCGAGCAGCGAGAAGATGTACAGGGTCGCGAACACCACCGGGTAGTCGCGCCCGACGATCGCCCGGAACGAGAGCTCGCCGAGGCCGTCGAGCGAAAAGATCGTCTCGATCAGCAGCGAGCCGGTGAAGAAGGCCGAGATGAAGGCGCCGGGAAAGCCCGCGATCACGATCAGCATCGCGTTGCGGAAGACGTGGCCGTAGAGCACGCGTCGCTCGGAATTGCCCTTCATCCGAGCGGTGAGCACGTATTGCTTGCGGATCTCGTCGAGGAACGAGTTCTTGGTGAGCAGGGTCGAGGTCGCGAAGGCGCCGATCACCAGCGCGGTCAGCGGCAGCACCATGTGCCAGGCGTAGTCGGTGACCTTGTGCCAAGTCGTGAACGTCTCCCAGCCTTCGCTGGTCAGGCCGCGCAAGGGGAACCACTGGAAGAACGACCCGCCGGAGAACAGGATGATCAGCATCAGCCCGAACATGAACCCGGGCACCGAGTAGCCGACGATCACGACGAACGAGGTCCAGCGGTCGAAGCGCGCCCCGTCCGAGACCGCCTTGCGGATGCCGAGCGGGATCGAGATCGCGTAGGACAGCAGCGTCATCCACAGCCCCAGCGAGATCGAGACCGGCAACCGCTCCTTGATCAGCTCGACGACGGTGACGTCGCGAAAGTAGCTGCGCCCGAAATCGAAGCGGACGTAGTCCCAGAGCATCTTGGCGAAGCGCTCGGGCGCCGGCTTGTCGAAGCCGAACTGCTTCTCGAGCTTGGCGATGAAATCGGGGCTCAGCCCCTGCGCGCCGCGGTAGCGCGAGCTCGCCTCGCCGCCGGAGGCCGGCCGGCTCGCGCTGCCCAGGTCGCCGGTGCCGCCGGTGACCCGCGAGAGCGTGCCGTCGCCCTGCCCCTGCATCTGCGCGAGCACCCGCTCCACCGGCCCGCCGGGGGCGAACTGCACGATGGTGAAGGTGATCAGCATGATCCCGAACAGGGTCGGGATCATCAGGCCGATGCGGCGCAGGACATAGCCGAGCAAGGAAGGGTTCTCCTGTGTCGCCGAAGGCCGGGCCTCGACGGTCTTGGCGCCTCGGTTCAGTCCCGGCCGATGCGCCGGGCCTTGTCGGCGTCGAACCACCACACCGCCGGCGCGCCGAGATCGTATTTCGGCCCCTCCGCGGGGTGGCCGTAGACGTCCCAGAGCGCGAGCCGGTGCGTGCCGGCATACCACATCGGCACCCAGTAGCGCCCGGCGCGTAGGACTCGGTCGAGCGCCCGGCAGGCGGCGTCCAGCGCCTCGCGCGATGTTGCGTCGGCGATCGCGGTGAGCAGCACGTCGATCGCCGGGTCGGCGATGCCCGACAGGTTGTTGGAGCCGGGCGTCGCGGCCGAGCGCGACCCGTAGGTCTCGCGCAGCTCCGCGCCCGGGGTCATGCCGCTGGCATAGCGCCGCGAGGTGATGTCGAAGTCGAAGTCCTTGAGGCGCGACTGGTACTGCGAGGCGTCGACGGTGCGGATCGTCGCCCGGATGCCGAGCAGGCCGAGGTTGCGGATGAAGGGGTGGGTGTGTGGCTCCAGCGCCGGGCTCGAATCGAGGAATTCGATCGTGAACGGCTTGCCGCCGGGCAGCGTGAGCAGGCCGCCGTCGCGGGTGCAGCCGGCCTCGCGCAGCAGCGCGTCGGCGCGCTTGAGCAGCGCACGGTCCTGCCCCGACCCGTCCGAGGTCGGCGGCGTCCACGGCTCGCCGAACACCTCCGCCGCCAGGTCGTTCCGCAGGGACCCGAGCAGTGCCAACTCCGCGGGCGAGGGCGTGCCGATCGCCTTCAGGATCGAGTTCTCGAAGAACGAGGCCGTGCGCACGTAGGCGCCGAACATGATGTTCTTGTTCGTCCATTCGAAGTCGAAGCACAGGCCGATCGCCTCGCGCACCCGCGGGTCGCGGAAGGCTGGCCGCCGCGTGTTCATCCACCAGCCCTGCGTGCCCGAGGGCCGGGCATCCGGCACGGTAGTGCGCACGACCCGGCCTTCGTTCGCCGCCGGGAAGTCGTAGCCGGTGGCCCAGACCCGCGCGGTAAACTCCTCGCGGAAGGTGAAGGCGCCGCCCTTGAACGCTTCGAAGGCGACGTTGCGGTCGCGGAAATACTCGTAGCGGATCGCGTCGAAGTTGTTCTGCCCGACCATCGTCGGCAGCTCCGCGGCCCAATAGTCGCGGACCCGCTCGAACTCGATCGATCGCCCGACGTCGACGCGCCCCACTTGATACGGGCCGGAGCCGAGCGGCGGCTCCAGGGTGGAGGCCGAGAAGTCGCGTTTTCCGTAGTAGGCCGCGGAGAAGATCGGCAGTTGCGCGATCGTGAGCGGGAGGTCGCGGGCGCGGCCGGGTGCGAAGGTGATCACCACCGTCGCGTCGTCGGGCGCCGTCGCATCGCGCATGGCGCGGATCACCTCGGAAATCTCGGGGTGGCCCTTCTCGCGCAGCAGCTTGAGGCTGAACGCCACGTCCTTCGCCGTCAGCTTCGAGCCGTCGTGGAAGAGCGCCTGCGGCCGCAGGGTGAAGGTGTAGGTCAGCCCGTCGTCGGACACCGCCACCGACCGCGCGACGAGACCGTAGAGCGCGTCCGGCTCGTCCAGCGCCCGCACCATCAGGCTGTCGAAGGTGAGGTTCATGCCGGCGGCCCCCTCCCCCTGCAGCACGTAGGCGTTCAGGGTGTTGAAGGTGTCGGCCGCCTGGTTGCCGAAGGTCTGGCTCAGCTGCGACGAGAACCGCCCGCCCCGCGGCGCCATCGGGTTCACGTAGTCGAAGCGCTGGAAGTCCTTCGGGTACTTCAGCTCGCCGAAGCTCGACATCCCGTGCGATGCCGCGGTTTGGGCGACCGCGCCGCGCGGCAGAGCCGCGGCGACGCCGAGCGCGCCCGCCCCGAGGACGAGCGAACGGCGGGAGACCCGGCTCAACGCGGCGCCCCGGTCTTGGCGGCCGCCGCCTCGTCGTACCACCACGTCGTCGGGAAGCCGGACGAGCCGTAGAGCGGCAGGACGGCCGGATGCGCGAACCGGTTCCAGCGCAGGGTCCGCGAGACGTTCGAGGCCCATTGCGGCACGACGAAGTCGTGGGACAGCAGCACCCGGTCCAGTGCATGGGTCGCCGCCAGCACGCCGGGCCTGTCTTTGGCAAAGATCACCTTCTCGATCAGCGCGTCGATCGCGGGATCCTTGATACCGATGAGGTTGCGCGAGCCGGGCTTGTCGGCAGATGCCGAGCCCCAGTACTCGCGCTGCTCGTTGCCCGGCGAGAGCGATTCCGGCCAGGAGCCGGTGGTGACGTCGAAGTCGAAGTTGCGCAGCCGGTTCTGGTACTGCGCCTGGTCGATCACCCGCAGCGAGGTGCCGACGCCGATGAGCTTGAGCTGCGCCGAGAACGGCAGGATCACCCGCTCGAAGGTGTTCTGGAACTCCAGGAATTCGACGGTGAGCGGCTCGCCCGTCGCCTTGTTCACCATGCGCCCGTCGCGCTGCTCGTAGCCGGCCTCGCGCAGCAGGCGCACGGCCTCGCGCAGGTTCGTGCGCACGGCCTCCGGCGTCTCGCTCACGGGGTTCTTGTAGGGCGTGGTGAAGACGGACGGCGGCACCTTGTCCTTCACCGTGTCGAGCAGCGCCTTCTCCTCGCCCTCGGGCAGGCCGGAGGCGGCGAGCTCGGAGCCGTAGAAGTACGAGTCGATGCGCTTATACAAGCCGTAGAACAGCGCCCGGTTCATCTCCTCGAAGTTCATCGCAAGGTTGAAGGCGCGCCGCACGCGCGGGTTCTTGAACTTGTCCTTGCGGGTGTTGAAGATGAACGCCTGCATGTTGCCGTTGCCGCGGTCGGGGAAGGCCTCCTTGATCAGGCGGTCGTCCTTCACCGCGGGGAAGTCGTCGTAGGCGGTGGCCCAGTTGCGGGCGATGTTCTCGGCGCGGAAGTCGTAGAGGTCGCCCTTCAGCGCCTCGACCAGCACCGTCCCGTCGCGAAAATACTCGTAGCGCTGGGTGCCGAAGTTGTTGCGCCCGGCATTCACCGCCAGGTCCTTGCCCCAGTAGTCGGCGACGCGGACATAGGTCGCCGAGCGGCCGGGATCGAATTTATCCAGCTTGTACGGGCCCGATCCCAGCGGCGGCTCCAGCGTCGTCTCGGCGACGTTGCGCTGGCGCCCTTGTGCGTCCTTGCCCGTCCACCAGTGCTTGGGCAGCACGGGGAGCTGCCCGATCACCTGCGGCAGCTCGCGGTTGCCGGTCTCGGTGAAGGTGAAGGTCACCTCGCGCGGGCCGGCGGCTTCCGCCTTCGCCACGGTCTGGTAGTAGGCGGCGTAGCGCGGGCTGTTCGCCTTGAAGGTCTCGAACGACCAGACCACGTCCTCGGGGGTGATCGCGACGCCGTCGTGCCACTTCGCGTTCTCGCGCAGGCGGTAGGTCACCGAGCCGAGGTCGGGCGCGACCCGAAGCGCCTCGGCCAGCAGGCCGTAGGAGGTGAAGGGCTCGTCGAGGGATTCGGTGGTGAGCGTGTCGTAGAGCAGCGCGATCCCGCCTTCGAGGTCGCCCTTCAGGCCCGAGACCACGAGGTTGAAGTTGTCGAACCCGCCCTGCGCCCCGAGGCGCACGAGGCCGCCCTTGGGGGCGCCTGGGTCGGCGTAGTCGAAATGCTTGAAGTCCGGGCCGTATTTCGGCTGGCCCATCAGCGTCACCGCGTGGACCCAGCCGGCGCCGGCCGCCGGAGGCGCCGGCTCGGACTGGGCGGCCGCGGGGCCTGCGATGCACGAGAGCGTCAGGGTGGCGGCCAAGGTGGCGGCGAAGAAACGTCCGATCACGGGATACGCTGTCACGAGGGGGCGGTCTCCGGTCCGTCGGCCCGTCGCCGGGCCATCCCCGCCTGCTTAGGACGGACCGCGCCGCCACGCCAACCCGGCGCGTCCGCGCAGACCCCGCCGCACCGGCGACAACCCTACGGCCCGCCGCGCGTTGGGGCCGACAGGACAGGAAGACCGATGCCGACGATCCGCCACGACACCCTCCCGTTGAACGGCCTCGACCTGCACGTCGCGCAGGTGGGCAGCGGGCCGCCGCTGCTGCTGCTTCACGGTTGGCCGGAATTCTGGCTGACCTGGGAGCCGGTGATGACGCGGCTTTCCGAGCGCTTCACCTGCATCGCGCCGGACCTCCGCGGCTTCGGCCTGACCGGCAAGCCCGATGCCGGCCCCAACGACAAGGTCGGCCCCAAGGCCCACGTGCAGGACATGCTCGCGCTCCTCGACGCCCTCGGACTCGATCGCGTCGGCGTGGTCTCGCACGACGTCGGCGCCTACGTCGCGCAGGGGCTGGCGCACGCCGCGCCCGAGCGGCTGGAGGGCCTGTTCTACTTCGACTGCCCGTATGGCGGCATCGGTCCGCGCCTGGGCGCGCCCGAGAACCTGCGCGAGATCTGGTACCAGTCCTTCCACCTGATGCCCTACGCGGCCGAGCTCGTCGGCTCGTCGCGGGAGGCGTGCAAGACCTACGTCGGCGGCATCCTGCGGCACTGGTCGGGTCCGAACCCGCACGCCTTCGACGACGTGATCGAGGATTTCGTCGACAACTTCCTCCAGCCCGGCAACCTGCAGGGCGGGTTCGACTGGTATCTCAGCCAGAACGCGGGCCGGATCGCGATGATCCGCGGCGAGGCGCCTGTGCCGAAACCCATCGCGGTGCCGACCTGCATCCGCTGGGGCGACTCCTCGCCGCTCTTTCCCTACGCCTGGACCGATCGCCTGCCGGAATACTTTTCCAACCTCGACCTTGCGCCGTTTCCAGGCGCCGCGCACTTCCCGCATCGCGAGAAGCCGGATGCGGCGGCGGCCGAGATCGCGCGGTTCTTCTCTCGCTGATCGAAACCCACGCACCGATTTCCCGGACGGGTGGAGCGTCAGCGGAACCCGATCCGGGGCCCAGCACAAGGATACGCGAAGCGGCCAAATCGTCGGCGCCGACGATCACGAGCCGCCGACGCGGCCGGTTCTGCCGCTGGATCCGGGATCACCCCCCGCTCGCGCTCCGGGCGTCCGGGAAATCGGCCTGAGCGTCACGCCGCCCGCCCGCGGCGTCCCTCCACCAGCCACATCGCCAGCACGGCCGCGGCCAGCAGCGCCAGGGCCGCGAGCCCGAGCGCCAGGGGGTAGACCTCGACGCCGCGGATGACGGCGCTGTCGCTCGGGCGGAAGCCGATCCAGTCGGCGCCCGAGAGGCGGCCGCCGCGCACGCTCTGGAGGCGCGGCACCGCGACGGCGCCCGACGCGTCCGCGACGCGGCGGATCGAGCCGCCGGAGGCGTCGGCGACCGGCTTCAGGCGATCGGTGTCGCTGAACACGTCGGCGAGCTCGCGCGGGTTCGGCGGGCCGACGCTGACGAAGGCGGCGAGCGTGCCCGAGCGCAAGGTGTGCAGGCCGAGCTCGGTCGCCTCGAAGGTCGCGCCGAACAGCCCGGGCTCGGACGGCTTCAGGGCGAGCGTGCTGGTCTTGCCGGTCGGGCTCGCGACGACGACCGGATCGGTCGCCTCCGCCATGGTCTGGCGCTCGACGCGGACCTCGCGACCGCGGCCGGTCATCTGCGCGCGCAAAGCCTCCTCTTCCAGCGCCGGCTCCTTCATCAGCCAATGCGCGAGGCGGCGCAGCAGGTCGAGATAGGGGCCGCCGTCCTGGTAGCCACGCGCCCACAGCCAGGTGTGGTCGGACAGCATGAGTGCCACGCGGCCCTTCTCCTCGCGGGAGAGGGCGAGCAGCGGCAGGTTCTCGGCGCCCGACAGCAGCGGCTGGTTCCCGGCCCGCGTCTGCGCCGCGACGATGCGGAGCCAGTCGCCCCAGGCCGGCGGCGTCGCGTCTCCGCCGGGCAGCGCCCGCGTCACCGGATGGCGGTTGCCGGTCGCCGTCGCCGTCGGCTTGTAGGGCTGCTCGACCACGCGCCCGTTCGGGTCGCCCGGCAGGATGCCGGAAAGACGCGTGCGCGCGAGGCTCGCCGGGCCGGCGAATTCCGGGCCGGCAGCGATCAGGAGCGCGCCGCCCTCGCGGACGTAGCGGGTGATGTTGTCGAAATAGGCCGAGGGCAGCACGCTCTGGTTGGCGTAGCGGTCGAAGATGATCAGGTCGAAGTCCTTGATCTTCTGGACGAACAGCTCGCGCGTCGGGAAGGCGATCAGCGACAGCTCGGAGATCGGCGTGCCGTCCTGCTTCTCCGGCGGCCGCAGGATGGTGAAGTGCACGAGGTCGACGTTGGCGTCCGATTTCAGCAGGTTGCGCCAGGTGCGCTCGCCCTGGTGCGGCTCGCCGGAGACCAGCAGCACCCGCAGCTTCTCGCGGATGCCCTCGATGGGGAGCACGGCGCGGTTGTTGACCGTGGTCAGCTCGCCCGGCAACGGCTCGACCTCGATCTCGACGACGTTCGGGCCGCCATGCTCGATCTTCAGCGCGAGGTCGAACGGCTTGTCCGTCGGCACGGTGCGGCGCCCGATCTCCTCGCCGTCGCGGCGCAGGGCGACGACGGCCGAGCCGGTGCCGCCGCGCTCCATCACCTCGGCGCGGATCGTGAGGTCCTTGCCGACGATGCCGAAGCGGGGCGCCTCCAGGAGCTTGATCTGCCGGTCGCGCTCGTCCGGGTGCCCGGTGACGAGCACGTGCAGCGGCGCCTTGATCCCGAGGGCCGCGAGCGAGGCCGGGATGTCGTGCACGACGCCGTCGGTGAGCATCACCACGCCGGCCAACCGCTCAGGCGGCACGTCGGCGAGCGCCTGGCCCAGGGCGGCGAAAAGCTTGGTGCCGTCGTCGCCGGCGGCGTCCGGCACGTCGATGAAGCGCGGCTCGATGTTCGTCAGCGCACCGAAGCGACGCTGCAATTCGGCCCTGACCTGGTCAGTCGCCGCCGGCCGGTCGCCGAGCGCCTGAGACCCGGATCGGTCGACGATCACCGCGGCGATGTCCTTCACCGGCTCGCGATCCTCGCGCACCAGGGCGGGGTTCGCGAGCGCCGCGAGCACCAGCCCGAGCGCCAGCGCCCGCAGGACGGCGGTGCGTCCCCGCGCCAGGAAGGCGAGCACGGAAAACAGCGCCACGATCACGGCGAAGACCGCCAGCACGGGCCAGGGCAGCAGCGGCGTAAAGCTGAGGCTCAGCATGACGGGAGAGCCTTCGTGATCCGGTTACGCGCGGGAAGCGCCGCGTGGCCCCCTCTCCCATGGGGAGAGGGCTGGGGTGAGGGGCGTGACCTGACCGGAGAGGTCACGCCCCTCATCCTGTCCTTCTCCCCCTGGGAGAAGAGACCCGCGACCACGTCCAATGCGTCGGTATGTGTCGGGATCGTCACTGCCCCAGCCGCTCCAGCAGGGCCGGCACGTGGACCTGGTCCGCCTTGTAGTTGCCGGTCAGCGTGTAGATCACGATGTTGACGCCGCCGCGGAAGGCCATCTCGCGCTGGCGCTGGTCGCCGCCGACCACCGGGTAGAGCGGGTCGCCGCGGCGGTCGATCGCCCAGGCCGCGGCGAGGTCGTTGCCGGTGATGACGATCGGGCTGACGCCGTCGCCGGCGCGTGCCGGGCGGCGCTCGGTGCCCTCGGCGGCCGGCGGCAGCGCCTCCACCCAGGTCTGGCCGGTGGCGTAGCGCCCGGGGAAGGTGTCGACGAGGTAGAACGCCTTGGTCAGCACGTGGTCGGAGGGCACCGGCTCCAGCTCCGGGATCTCGAGCGTCGCCAGCATCTTGCGCAGGTACGCCGCCTCCGGGGTCGGCGGGCCGCCGGCCCGGGCCGTGAGCGCGTCGCGGGTGTCGAACAGGACGGTGCCGCCGTTGCGCATGAACGCGTCGACCCGGCGGATCGTGGCCTCCGAGGGCTGCGGCCGGCCCGGCGCGATCGGCCAGTAGATCAGCGGATAGAACGCCAGCTCGTCCTTGGCCGGGTCGAGGCCGGCGGGCTCTCCCGGCTCCAGGGCGGTGCGGGCGGCGAGCATCTGGGTCAGACCGGTCAGGCCGGCCCGGCTCGCCTCGTCGATCGCCGCGTCGCCGGTGACGACGTAGGCGAGGCGCGTGACCAGCGCCGACTCGATGCCGTTCGGGCGGTTGGCCGGCGGCTCCTCGGCCCGCGCCGGCGGCCCGCCAAAAGCTCCGAGAAGGAGCACGCCCGCGATCGCGAGCATCGCCGGGCGGCCGCGGAGGCGGCCGACGAGGCTCCCTGAGCCGTGGTTGAGGAAGCCGCCGAGCCAGAGGCCCGCCAGCGTGTCGAGGACCAGCAGCAGAAGCGCCAGGGTGAACAGGCTCGGGCGCAGGTCGAGGGTCTCGGCCCCGGCGAGCGTGCCGGTGCGGGCGCCCGAGAGCGCGGCGAGGTCGAGCGCCTTGAGGCGGTCGTCGGGCCGGAGGGCGTTCACGGCGGTGCCGCCGTCGGCGGGGCCGTAGAAGCCCGGCGGATGCTCTGCCGAGGCGCGGTCGGCGTAGTCGGCCGGCACGGCGGTGGCGGAGGCCGGCGGGGTGCCGAGCGCCCCGAAGCCGTCGAGCGCCAGTCGCGGGGCGAGGATCGCGGCGGCCGGCCGCGGGCCGCCCTCCGTGGGGGCGGCGGAGGAACCGGCCAGCGCCACCACCCGGCGCAGCATGTCGATGAACAGGCCCGACAACGGCAGGTTCGACCAGGTCGTGTCGGCGGTGACGTGGAACAGCACCACGAGCCCCTGCCCGCGATGCTTGGCGGTGACGATCGGCGTGCCGTCCTGCAACGAGGCCCAGGTGCGGCCGGGCAGGTCGCCGTCGGGCTCGGCCAGGATCTGACGCCGCACGCCGATGTCGGCGGGCGGCGTCAGGCCGGCAAACGGGCTCTCGGGGGCGAAGGGCGCCAGCGTCTTCGGGCTGTCCCAGGAGAGCGTGCCGCCGAGCGTCCGGCCGCCGCGGCGCAGGCGCACAGGCACCAGCGGATCGCTGCCGGCCGCGAGTCGTGGGCCGGCGAAGCGCAGCAGCAGGCCGCCGCCCTCGACGAAGGCCTGGACGCGGGTGGCGGTGCGGTCGTCCATCGCGCCGACGTCGGCGAGCACCAGCACCGTCACCTGGTTGTCGAGGAGCTGCGCCACCTGGTCGGCGATGCCCTTGGCGCCGCGGGCCTCCTGCACGTCGGCGAAGGGCTGGAGCGCGCGGGAGAGATAGTAGGTCGGCGCCAGCAGCGGCTGCGCCTGGTCGCTGGTGCCGCCGAAGACGAGGCCGACGCGGCGGCGCTTGCCGCGCTCGTCCACCAGCGTCACGGCGCCGGCCGAGCGCTCGCCGGCGATTTCGATGCGGCTGACGCCGTTGCGCAGCTCGATCGGCATGTCGAAGGCGATCTCGGCCTCAGTGGCGTCGGGCGCGAGGGCGAAGTCGTGCTCGGCCAGCGGCAGGCCCTTCTGGTCGAGCGCGCGCACGAGGCCGGCGTCGCGGCCGTTGCGGGCGGCGCGCAGCACCCGGGCCGTGAGCTTGCCCCCGGCCTCGGACGCG
>NZ_VRUT01000155.1:0-11176 GCF_008039465.1 Methylobacterium sp. WL120
GCCCCGACCGCGGCGCCGACGGCGAGGACGCCGCCGCCGACGAAGGTCTCGCACCAGGGCAGGTCGGCCGCATTGAGGGCGCGGAGCGCCGCCGCCCGGACGTTGCAGGGGCCGGCCAGCGTCGCCATCGGCAGGGGCGCGCCGGGCTCGAACCGGAAGCCGGGGGCGGCGAACCACGCGAGGCGCTCCTCGGCCAGCACCGTACCGCCCGCCTCGGCCGGGTCCTCGCTCCGGACGATCGCCGCGTCGAGCTCGCCCGCATCGAACAGGCGCATCAGGTCGCGCGACGGGGCGATCCGCACCTCGACGACGAGGCCCGAACCGGCAAGCCCGAGCCGGTGCAGCAGCGCGGGCAGGTCCGGGCCGGCGACGTGGTCGCTGATCCCGAGGACCAGACGGGCAGGGGGCGCCGCGACGAGGTCGGCCATCGCCCGGTCGTGGGCGGCGAGCAGGCCGCGGGCCGCGGGCAGGAAGCGCTCGCCTTGCGCCGAGGCCCGGACGTTGCGCGGCGTGCGATCGACGAGGCGGCAGCCGAGCCGGTCCTCCAGCCGCTTGAGCCGCAGGCTGATCCCGGCCTGCGAGGTCTCCAGCGCCTCGGCGGCGCGGGTGAAGCTCGCCAGGTCCACGGTGAGCACGAAGGCCTGAACGCTGTCGATGTCGAGCGGGCGGGGCGGCATCACAACGATCCGTTATGGCAGGTATAGCAAAGCATATCTTTCCGTTATCGCGACGCGACGCAATCCTGTCCTCGCTCCGAAACGAGGACCCTGCCATGCCCCTGACCCGCATCTCGATTCGCGCCGGCAAGAGCCCGGCCTTCCACGCGGCGCTCGCGGCCGGCCTCTATGCGGCGATGCGCGAGACCTTCGCGGTGCCCGAGGACGACCAGTTCACCGTGATCCATGAGCACGCCGCCTCGGCCTTCATCTACGATCCGAATTACCTCGGCATCGCGCGGGACGACGACCTCGTGATGATCCAGATCATCGCCAACGACACCCGCGACACCGCGCAGAAGCGGGCGCTCTACGCGGCCATCGCCCGCAACCTCGGGCGGGATCCGGGCGTGAAGCCCGGCAACGTGCTCGTGACCCTCGTCGAGGTCTCACGCGAAAACTGGTCGCTCGGCGACGGGCTGATGAGCTACGGCCCGCCGGCGTGACGATCCGGCGCGGCGACGCGGGGTGAGCCTGTGCGCGTCTCGGCGGGTTCCCGAGGTAACGCCCCCGCCCGCGGCCCACCGAAAGGTCGCGGTCCCACCGACAGGACCACCATGCCCGACACGCCCTCGCCCAACGCTGCCTCCCAACGCCCCGAGCCGCCCTTCGAGGCCAAGCCGATCCCCTATCCCGGCCGCTCGTCCGAGATGCAGCCGCCGCCCGACCACGGCGAGCACAGCTACGTCGGCTCCGGTCAGCTCGCCGGCAAGGTCGCGCTGATCACCGGGGGCGATTCTGGCATCGGCCGCGCGGTGGCGATCGCCTACGCCCGCGAGGGCGCCGACGTGGCCTTGGCCTATCTCGACGAGCACGACGACGCCCGGGACACCGCCGCCTGGATCGAAAAGGCCGGCCGGCGCGCGCTGCTCCTGCCGGGCGACGTCTCGGATGCCGGCCACTGCGCGGCGCTGGTGGAGCGGACGGTCGCGGAATTCGGCAAGCTCGACGTGTTCGTCAACAACGCCGCGGTGCAGGTGCTGGCCGACGACATCGAGGGTATCGAGATCGCCGACTGGGACCGGCAATACGCCGTCAACGTCCACGCGATGTTCTACATCCTCAAAGCGGCCTCGCCGCACCTGAAGCCCGGCGCCTCGATCATCGCCACCGCGTCGGTGAACGCCAAGAACCCGGTCGAGCAGCAGCTCGCCTATTCCTCGACCAAGGCGGCGCTCTGCAACATGGTGGCGAACCTCGCCAAGATCCTGGGCAAGCGCGGCATCCGCGCCAACGCGGTGCTGCCCGGCCCGATCTGGACGCCGCTGATCCCGGCGACGATGTACACCAGCCAGGTCGAGAGCTTCGGCTCGATGACGCCGGCCGGGCGCCCCGGACAGCCGGCCGAGGTGGCGCCGCCCTACGTGATGCTGGCCTCGGACGCGGCCAGCTACATCAACGGCGCGATGATCGCGGTGACGGGCGGCATGGTCACCATCTGAGACCGTCTCCGAGCCGTCGCCGGGCGGCCGGTTTCGGCCTCGACCGAATGCCGGGCCGCTATCGGTCGGCCGCCTGCCCACGCGCTGCGGTATGCTCACATCTCGTCTCGGCCTCGGACGACCTGCGGGTTCCCCCCTTTCCCCGCGGGCGGGGAGAGGCCCGCACGGACCTCGTCGTCCGTGCGAGGAGCGGAGGTGCAGCCGAAGCGGCGGTGAGGGGGTGCGAACGGATGAGCCTCCTTCGGATCAGCCCCCTCACCGTCGGCTGCCGCCTCGCTTTGCCGACGACGAGGTCGGCAAAGCCCTTTCCCCGCGCGCGGGGAAAGGGGATGCGCGCAGGGCGAACCGCCAGAAGCGGGGATGTGTAAATCCCGCAGCGCGATGCGGGGGGAGGGCGGCCGGCGGGGGCGTTCGGATCGTCAGGCGCGCCTCAGGCCGCCCGCACGGTGTCGAGGAAGCGCGCGACCTCGACGCCGAGATGCTCGGATTGGCGCGACAGCTCGGAGGCGGCGCCCAGGACCTGCGTCGCCGCAGCCCCCGTCTCCTCGGAGGCCTGCGCCACGCCGGCGATGTTGCTGGTGACCTCCGCGCTTGATCTCGGCCTGCTCGGCGGCCTTCTGCGCCACCATCGCCTTGATGCCCTCCACCGCCTTGCCGACGGCACCGATTTCGTCGCCGCGACGCGCCTCGACGATCTCGGCCTCGGTATCGCCCTTGGCCATGCGCTGCAGCACGGCCACCAGGCTGCCCATCGGCCGCGTAAGGCCGAACACGACGATCAGGGAGGCCAGCGTCAGCGCGCCGAGCAGGCCGAAGGCGGCGGTGGCGACCAGCAGGGTGGAGGCTCGGGAGACGGCCTGCTCGGCGTCGTCGCGGGCTTGCCGGAGCTCGGCCGTCGGGCGATCGATGCGGGGCTGGGTGATTGCACGAACCTTCGCAAGGCCGACGGTCGCCTCGGTCAGGAGGATCTTGCTGGCGGTCTCGTTGTCGTTCTTCATGCCGTGCAGGTTCGCGCGATCCATGATCGCGAAGAACTCGGTCATGGTGTCCCGCAGCGTCTGGTTGACGGCCTTGCGCTCGGCGGTGTCGGACATTGCGATGAGCCGGTCGACGTTCTCGAAGGCGGACTTGATCGCCGCATCGTAGCGCGACTTGCTACTGCGCCATCTCGGTCTCGCGCGTCTCGATCAGGATGTTGCGCGCCTGGATCGAGGCCTCGTTCACGTTGATCCGAACGTTGAGGACGCTTTCCAGCCGCGTCGCCTGCACGTCCACGATCTGCTGCGTCTGCGCGGCGAGGTCGCCCAGCGTCGCGCGCGAGTAGAGCCCGAGCCCAGCCGTGAGAATGGACAGGATCACAAGCGGAAGCGCGACCTTGAGGATGACTTTTGCGTTGCTGAGAAGTCGCATGATCGTAAGTCAAAAACCAGTTTTCCGTTTATAGCAGACGAATATAAAATTCTTATTCAGATGTTAAAATAGGTCTTAAACCGATGGATTTTTATAAAATCTGTATTCAAAATCGGCGTACCGTCTGCGGAGGGCCGCCCGATCGATCGGGACAGCTTCGAATCCGGTCTCATTCGACAACCTAAGGGTGTATCCAGCACCCGTAGGATGTGCTCGACGAAGCGTCAGCACGCGGACCTTCACGATGCGTGCGGATGGCCGCAGGAGGCCGACGAAGACGCCGACCGAGAGGCCGTCAAGGCGGTCGTCGCCCGGCCCGTTGTGCCGCCCGGAAGCGGAACGACGCGATTCCCTTCCGGCCGACCTCGCGACCGGCGTGAAGACCGGCCCCCCCGTCCGATCCGCCGCGGCTTGACCGCGGGACGGAGCCGGGCCACGCCCTGCGCCGCTCCCGCGGACACCCAAGGACGGCATGGCCCCGACCACCCACCTCGCCCTGATCAACGTCTTCATCGGCGACATCCAGGGCGGCCTGGGACCCTTCCTCGGCACCTGGCTCGCCGAGGCCGGATCGTGGAGCCCGGCCCGCGTCGGCCTCGTCACCACCCTTGTGGGGTTCGGCACGCTGCTGCTCTCCGGCCCGTTCGGCGCGCTGGTCGACCGGGTCGGGCGGCCGCGCTGGCTAATCGCCGCCGCCTGCGCCGCGATCCTCGCCGGAACCCTGCTGCTTCTGCCGGCCCGCGCCTTCGCCTTCGTGTTCACGGCGCAGCTGCTGGCGGCGGCCGGCGGCACCCTGCTGCTGCCGGCGGTGACGGCGCTGACCCTCGGGATCGTCGGCAAGGACCGGTTCCCGAGCCAGCAGGGTCGCAACCAGGCCTTCAACCATGTCGGCATCCTGATCGCCGCCGGCGCGATCACGCTCGGCACCGCGCGGTTCGGGCCGGCCATCGCCTTCTGGGTGCTCGGCCTGATGGCGGTGCTGGCGATCGCCGCCGCGCTGGTGACGCCGGCCTCCGCCTGGAGCCAGCGCCGGGCGGTCGGCTGGAAGGAGGACGAGGCGAAGGATGGGGCCAAGGATGGGAAGAAGGAGGAGGACGCGCCGCAGCGGGCCGGCATCCGCACCGTCCTCGGCGACCGCCGGCTCCTGGTGCTCGCCTGCGCGCTGACGCTGTTCAACCTCGGCAGCGGCGGCATGCTCTCGCTGCTCGGCCAGAAGCTCGTCGCCACCGCCGTCAGCGCGACGCACTGGACGGCGATCTACGTCATGGTGGCCCAGCTCACGATGGTGCCGGTGGCGTTGTTCGCGGGCTCGCTCGCCGACCGGCGCGGCCGGCGCAAGCTCCTGCTCGCGGCCTTCGCGGTGCTGCCGGTGCGCGCCGCGCTCTCGGCCTTCGTCGACGACCCGACCTGGCTGATCCTGGCCGAGATCCTCGACGGGGTGGCGTCGGGCATCGTCGGCGTGGCGGTGCCGGTGGTGGTCGCCGACCTGACCTGGGGCTCGGGCCGGACGCAGACCGCGCTCGGCACCGTCAACGCGGTGCAGGGCGTCGGCGGCGCGCTCTCGGCCTGGTACGGCGGCCTCGCTTTCGGCCTGTTCGGCTGGGCCGGCGCGTTCCTGGCGCTCGGCGCGCCTGCGCTTGCGGCGCTCGCCCTGGTGATCTGGTTCGACGCGACGCCCGAGCCCGGCCGCCGGTCGCGGCGGCGCCAAGCCCAGACGGCACAGACCCACACGGCACAGGCCGCGACATAATCCCGGAACCGCCGTGTCGGGCACAGGTTCACGCTCGCGCGGCGGGGGCCAACCCCTGTATGGCACGGATCATGACGTGCCGGCGCGCGGCGCGCCGTCCCCGCGCGCCGGCCTCGCCCGAATTTGCCCGAGACAACACGGAAACGGCCTGACCCCCATGCGCGACGACGCCACCGGACGCACCCTCACCGCCCACGAACCGCGCGAGACGCCCTGGCTCAGCGTCGTCCTCGGCTTCGGGCCGATGCTGCCGCTGGTGGCGGGCGCCGCCGCCGCCTGGTGGATGCGCGGCCAGCCCCTCGACTACCTCGTCGCCCTGGTGACGATCCTCTACGGCGCCGCGATCCTGCTGTTCCTGGCGGGCGTGCGCCGCGGCGTCAGCTTCCGCACCGAGGGCGGGCCGACGATGGTGCAGATCGCGACGATGTTCGGGCTGTTCGCGCTTGGGCTCTCCGCCCTCGTGACGGTGGTGATGGGCAAGGCGATCCCGGCGCTCGCCCTCCTGATCGTCGGCTACGCCGCCATCGCCGTGCTCGACCCGATCGCCGCGCGCACCGGCGAGGCACCACTGTTCTTCGCCCGCCTGCGCCCGCTGCAGATGCCGATCGCCGTGGCGAGCCTCGCCGCGTTGCTGTGGCTGAAGTGGATCTCGCCTTACTAGGCCGCCCCTCTTCCCTCCCCCCCGACGGATCTCGGGCTTGCGCGAGATCCGCACCCTGTGTGCCCAAGTCGGGCGAGCCCGACTTGGGTGCGGGGGAGGGTGGGCCTCGCGTGAGCGAGGGTCGGGAGAGGGGAGCGACCTCTCCGGACAACGCGCTCCCCTCTCCCGACCCGCTTCGCGGGCCACCCTCCCCCGCAGAGGGGGAGGGAAAATGCCCACCATCGTCTCGCCGCGAGAACTCGCCCGCCTTCGAAATCCAGCCCTGCTTGCCGCTGCCCCCGCCGCCGCGATACAGCCCGGCGCGACCCCCGTAGCGCGCGATCGAAACGAACCCTCATGTCCAAGGCCGATTCCAACAAGGCCGAGAAGGCCGAAAAATCCGGCCTGAAGGCCCGCCTGCCGCGCGGCTTCGTCGATCGCCGTGCCGCCGAGATCGCGGCGCAGGGGCGGATGCTGGAGACGATCCGGGCGACGTTCGAGCTCTACGGCTTCGAGGCGCTGGAGACCCCGTTCGTCGAGTACACCGAGGCGCTCGGCAAGTTCCTGCCCGACCTCGACCGCCCGAACGAGGGCGTGTTCTCGTTCCAGGACGACGACGAGGCGTGGCTCTCGCTCCGCTACGACCTCACCGCGCCGCTGGCCCGGCACGTGGCCGAGAACTTCGACGCGATCCCGAAACCCTATCGCAGCTTCCGCAACGGCTTCGTGTTCCGGAACGAGAAGCCGGGCCCGGGCCGCTTCCGCCAGTTCATGCAGTTCGACGCCGACATCGTCGGGGCGCCCGGCGTCGCCGCCGACGCCGAGGCCTGCATGCTGATGGCCGACACGCTGGATCGGCTGGGCTTGGCCGGGCAGTACGTGATCAAGGTCAACAACCGGAAGGTGCTCGACGGGGTGCTGGCGACGATCGGGCTCGGCGGCGACGCGCAGGCCGGCCAGCGGCTGACCGTGCTGCGCGCCATGGACAAGTTCGACAAGTTCGGCACGGAGGGCGTGCGCCTGCTGCTCGGCCCCGGCCGCAAGGACGAGTCGGGCGACTTCACCAAGGGCGCCGGACTCGACGGGGCCCAAGCCGACAAGGTGATCGCGCTGCTGCTCGCCGGCGGTTCGGAGGAAACGCCCGAACGCTTCGCCTTCGTCGACGCGTTGCTCTCCGCCTTCGGCGAGAACGAGACCGCGCGGGCCGGCATCGAGGAGCTGCACACCATCGCCAAGCTGGTGGACGCCGCCGGCTACGGCGTGGACCGCATCCGCGTCGACCCCTCCGTGGTGCGCGGCCTCGAATACTATACCGGCCCGGTCTACGAGGCCGAGCTGACCTTCCCCGTCACCAACGAGGACGGGCAGACCGTGCGCTTCGGCTCGGTCGCCGGGGGTGGGCGCTACGACGGGCTCGTCGGGCGGTTCCGCAGCGATCCGGTGCCGGCCACCGGCTTCTCCATCGGCGTGTCGCGGCTGTTCTCGGCGCTGCAGCTCACCGGCAGCCCGCTCGCCGAGGCCCCGGCCAAGCCCGGCCCGGTGGTGGTGCTGGTGCTCGACCGCGACGAGATCGCCGCCTACCAGCGGCTCGTCGCCACCCTGCGGGGGGCCGGCATCCGGGCAGAGCTCTATCTCGGCGGCGCCGGGATGAAGGCGCAGATGAAGTACGCCGACCGCCGCGGCAGCCCGGTGGCGATCATCCAGGGCTCGAACGAGCGCGAGGCCGGCGAAATCCAGGTCAAGGACCTCGTCGCCGGCGCCGAGGCCGCCCGCAACATCGCCAGCAACGCCGAGTGGAAGGCCGCCCGGCCGGCCCAGTTCTCCTGTCCCGAGGCCGAGATGGTCGAGCGCGTGCGCGCCGTGCTGGCGCAGCATTTTTCGGCCGACGCGTAAGGGTAGGGGCCGGCTCTCCCTCCCCCCTCTGCGGGGGGACGAGCAGCGGCAGCCTCAGCGCGGGCAGCCGGCGGCGCGTTCCTGGCGCTGGATCTCGGCGACCTTGGCACGATCCCGAGCCGAAAGCGGCACGTCGGCGATGTCGTCGTAGCGGCAGCCGGCGTTGCCGAAGGCCTTGATCCCGCGCGGGGTGCGGAAGCAGTAGCCGGCCTCGCCGTAGACCGCGTTGCGCTCGCCCCAGAGTTCGTCGCACGGGAACTCCGCCCGCGCGGGCGTGCAGAGCGGCGGCAAGGCCACCAGGACGGAAGCAAGGGCGAGGGCGCGCATCGGGTCGGCTCCGGTGGGGACGGGAGCCGCACGATAGCCGATGCGATCGCCGCCGCATGCGCCCGAGCGTCCCAAAGGTTTGACCCTGCGTGTTCATTCCCGCTCGCGAGGCCCGGCGGGGCGGTCGCCAAGCCCGGCTCCGGTTGCTACAGAACCGCTCGACGACGACGGGCAGGATCATGACGCGACCGCAGGCAGGAGAGACGGAGGCGAGCGCGTCGGCACAGGCGCGGCTCTCGGCGCACCTCGCGCAAGGCGGCTACCGCTTCGTGACGCCGCCGGTGCTGCAGCCGGTCGAGCCGTTCCTCGAGCTCTCCGGCGAGGACATCCGCCGGCGCATCTTCGTCACGCAGGACTCCGACGGGGCCGAACTGTGCCTGCGACCGGAGCTGACGATCCCGGTCTGCCGCCTGCACCTGGCCGGCGGCGACGGCCGGGCGGCCGACTACAGCTATTGCGGCCCGGTGTTCCGGCTGGCGGCCGACGAGCCCGACGAGTTCCTGCAGGCCGGCATCGAATCGATCGGCCGCGCCGACACCCCGGCCGCCGACGCCGAAGTGCTCGGCATCGCCCTCGAAGGCCTCGCCCTGTTCGGGCACGCGGCCCCGAGCGTGCGACTGGGCGACATGGGGCTGACGGTGGCACTGCTGGAGGCCCTGAGCGTGCCGCCGGCCGCCAAGCGCCGGACGTTGCGGGCGCTGGCTGCCGGGCGCTCCCTCGACGCGGTCACCAACGCCGCGCTGCCCGAGGACCCGCATGCGGGCCTGCTCGCCGCGATCCAGGGCCAGGACCCGCGCGGGGTCCGCGCCTTCGTCGAGGACGTGCTGGCGATCGCCGGCATCTCGGCGGTGGGCGGGCGCAGCGCCGGCGAGATCGCCGAGCGCTTCCTGGCCAAGGCCGCGGCCCAGGCCAACGGCGGCGCCGGCCTGAACGCAGAGAACCGCGCGATCGTCGATCGCTACCGCGCGATCGGCGGCGACCCGGACGCCGCCGCCCGCGACCTGCGGACACTCGTCCGCGACGCGGGACTGAGCCACGATACACTCGAGGCGACCCTCGACCTGTTCGAGGAGCGCAACGGCTTCATCGCCGCCCGCGGCATGGGGCTCGACGGGTTTCGTTTCTCCGGCGCCTTCGCGCGCAACCTCGACTACTACACCGGCTTCATCTTCGAGGTGACGGCCGCGGGCGGCGACCGGCCCGGCCCCGTGCTGGTCGGCGGCGGCCGCTACGACGGGCTCCTCACCCATCTCGGCAGCGCCACCGCGCAGCCGGCCGTCGGCTGCACCTTCTGGGTCGACCGCGTCGCAGGAGCCGGCCGATGAGCGAGACCATGGACGCAGATGCCCCCCTGGTGCTGGCCGTGCCCTCCAAGGGCCGCCTGCAGGAGAACGCCGCGGCCTTCTTCGGTCGCGCCGGCCTGCGCCTGGCGCAGGGGGCAGGCGCGCGCGACTACCGCGGCAAGCTCGTGGGCGTGGCCGGCGTCGAGGTGCGCTACCTCTCGGCCTCCGAGATCGCGAGCCAGCTCGCTTCGGGCGCGGCCCATCTCGGCATCACCGGCGAGGACCTGATCCGCGAGACGCTGCCCGACGTCCACGGCCAGGTCGAGCTGTTGACGCCGCTGGGCTTCGGCAACGCCACGGTGGTGGTGGCCGTGCCCCAGGCCTGGATCGACGTGCGCGCCATGGCCGACCTCGACGAGGTCGCCGCCGAGATGCGCGCCCGCCATGGCCGGCGCCTGCGCATCGCCACGAAATACGTCAACCTCACCCGCCGCTTCTTCGCGGAGAAGGGGGTGGTGGACTACCGCATCGTCGAAAGCCTGGGCGCCACAGAGGGCGCGCCGGCCGCCGGCTCGGCCGAGATCGTGGTCGACATCACCACCACCGGCGCGACGCTCGCCGCCAACGCCCTGAAGATCCTCGATGACGGGGTGATCCTGCGCTCGGAGGCCAACCTCGTCGCCTCCCTCAACGCGCCCTGGGGCGAGAGCCAGCGCGCGGCGCTCCGCGCCGTGCTCGGCCGGATCACCGCCGAGGAGCGGGCGCGGACCACCCGCGAGGTCCGCGCGGCGATGCCGGAATCCGGTGCGATCGACCTCGCCAGCATCAGCGGCCTGCACGAGGCCGAGCTGCCCTACGGCGCCCCGCGCGGACCCGACGGGGAAATCGTGATGCGCTGCCCAGCCGACGCGGTCTTCGACCTCGCCGACAGCTTGGTGCGGGCGGGCGCCCAGGCCGTCACCGTCCGCCGGATCGACTACGCCTTCGCCGCCGAGAACCCCCTGGCGGAGCGGCTGCTGGCGCGGCTTTAGGACCGCCCGTCAGGGTTTGCCACCGAGCGACCTATTGCGGCCCCTGCTTGGCGAATTCAGACTGCACCGCGCGCAGCACCTTGAGGCGCGCGTCGTAGATCGCCTTGAGGCAGGCGGTGTCGGCGGCGCAGGCGCGGCGCTCGGTGAGCCAGGTCTCCTGGTCGTCGCGGAGCTTGGCGCGGCCGCCCATCGGCAGCACGTCCTTCAGGATCTCGAAGCGGGTCGCCATCTCGACGTCGCGGTCGTTGAGGGCGAGCGTCGTGCAGATCGCTCTCTCGTCGGCCGCCTTGGCCGCCTCGCAATCGAAGCTCGCCGCATGGGCGGGCGCGGTGGCGAGGAGAGCCGCGAGGACGGGCAGGACGAGGCTCGGCTTGGCGGTCATGGCGGTCCAATGGGGCGGTGCTGCGCTCTCCATCGCACGCCGGCCGGGGGAACCGAACGGATAAATCGTGCGCCGAAGCATTTTCGAGCGAGGTGGATGCCGGCTCGCAGGAAGCCATGCGGCCCCGCAACAAGAGAGAGCATTTTCGGTGATCTCTGGATCACCGAAAATGCTCTAGCAGGCTGCTGCAGAAGTCGCTGGCAGGCTTGTCGCGGAGATGATTCACTCTGTTAGAGGCAGGGGTGGGATCAGGCGATGCGCGGGCGCGGAGATCGATCGGAGAACCTGTTCAGCTACGTCCG
>NZ_VRUT01000156.1:0-11097 GCF_008039465.1 Methylobacterium sp. WL120
CTCTATGCGCCGGCCGGTGCCGCGCCGCCCGATCTCCAGAGACTCGCCCGCCGTCTGTCGCGCCCGGTGCGGCGGCCCGCCTCCGGCCCCGGGCCGGCCGACCGCCTCCATCCCCTCGACGGCCCGGTCGACCGCTCCCTCGACCGCCCTGCGCGGGGCTGACCGCTCCGCGAACCGTCAGTCGATCGCGATGGCGACGAGGGAGAACAGGCCGGCCAGCAGCAGGTTGGCGACGAGCACGAGGGCGATCACGGTCATGGACATCTTGTCAGTTGGGGCCGCCGGTCCGGCGCGCCGCATTCCATAGCCCGGCCGCCCGGCCCCGTCCGCAGGGCCGCCGGCGAGCCGCGAAAAGTCCCGCCGGCGATGCAGGCCGGCCACGTCACCGCGGAGCCGCAGGCAAGGGCCGACGACGCGTCCCGACCCACACGTCTTGCGTGTGCAACGCTTTCCCGCCACCATCGTTAACGAACCGTTCACGAATGGGGTGTGGCATGACGATAGGATCGATCGGCGGGGCCCTCACGGCGGCCACGAGCTTCTTCGGCCTCGGCGGCCGCCTGCGCGCGGATGCGCTCCCGGCCCACCCGCAGGCCGACGACGACGCGTCCGAGCCGAATCCCGACGGCTTCGCCCCCGGCGAGCCCTGCTTCGAAGCCGTCGCCGAGGCCCTGGCCGAGGCGGGATACCTCGACGCCTGAGGATTTTTTCGCGTCGGGCATGCTCGGCGGGCCGCGTCGTGTATCTGCGTGCGCGAACACATGACGCCGGAGCCGCATAACGTTCTTTCTAAGAAACGCGTCGCGCGTCGCGTTTCTCTTCTCTGGCAGGCCATTTCTGTAGAAGGACCCCGTTGCCGTCCGCTCGGTTGAGGCACGCGCCGGAAGAATGATCATGTCTTCCACCGTGTTCCTGGGATGGAAGGACGGCGATCCACCAGTTGACAACGTTCTGTAAAACGAACGAGAACCCGACTTCTTCGTCAGGGACGGTGCCCGATGGGCCGTCGTCCCGCGGTGATGACCGGAGGATCGGCGTGAGCGAGCGGAACGGAACACGGCGCGCGGGACGGATCGGGCGGCGCACGGCGCTGGCGGGATTGTGCCTGGCCGGCGGCCTGTTCGCGGCGGGCGGCGCTCAGGCGCAGACGGCCCTGCTCAACGTCTCCTACGACCCGACGCGCGAACTCTACCGCGACGTCAACGCGGCCTTCGCGGAGGAGTGGAAGGCCAAGACCGGCGAGACGCTGACGGTGCGCGCCTCCCATGGCGGCTCGGGCTCGCAGGCCCGCACGGTGATCGACGGCGTCGACGCCGACGTGGTGACGCTCGGCATCCCCTCCGACATCGACGCGATCGCCAAGCTGACCAAGAAGATTTCCGCGGACTGGCGCACCAAGCAGCCGAACGACGCGCTGCCCTACACCTCGACGGTGGTGTTCCTGGTGCGCAAGGGCAACCCGAAGGGCGTGAAGGACTGGGGAGACCTCGCCAAGCCCGACATCAAGGTCATCACCCCGAACCCCAAGACCTCGGCCGGCGGACGCTGGAACTTCCTCGCCGCCTGGGGCTACGCCTACAACCAGGACAACGACACGGCCAAGGCCGACGCCTTCGTCGGCACCGTCTACAAGAACGTGCCGGTGCTCGACACCGGCGCGCGCGGCTCCACCGTCACCTTCGCGCAGCGGGGCTTGGGCGACGTGCTGCCGACCTGGGAGAACGAGGCCTACCTCGTGCTGCAGGAGTTCGGCGCCGACAAGTTCGACATCGTCGTGCCGCCGACCTCGATCTACGCCGAGCCGCCGGTGGCGCTCGTCGACGCCAACGTCGACCGCAAGGGCACCCGCAAGCAGGCGGAGGCCTACCTCGCCTTCCTCTACACCGACAAGGCGCAGGCGATCTTCGCCAAGCACCATTACCGCCCGTTCAAGCCCCAGGCCGCGGCCGAGGCCGACCTCAAGCAGCTGCCCGAGATCAAGCTGTTCAAGATCGAGGACCTCCAAGGCAACTGGGACGAGATCCAGAAGAAGAACTTCGACACCGGCGGCCTGTTCGACCAGTTGAGCCGCCAGGGGCGGTAAACGCTCCACGCTTTCCCTCCCCCCTCTGTGGGGGAGGGTGGGCCGCGAGCTAAGTCGGGAGAGGGGAGCGCCCTCTCCGGACTACGCGCTCCCCTCTCCCGACCCTCGCTCACGCGAGGGCCACCCTCCCCCGCAGAGGGGGGAGGGACGATCCGTCGAGGCATCATGGTCGCCCCACCCCGCCCGAAGCGGCGTTTCCGACAACCCAGCGTGATCCCCGGCTTCGGGCTCACCTTCGGCTACACGCTGACCTGCCTCGGGCTGGTGGTGCTGCTGCCGCTCGCCGCCCTCGTCGCCAAGGCCTCGGGCCTCGGCCTGTCGGGGATCTGGTACGTCGCCACCGACCCGCGCGTCGCCAGCGCCCTCAAGATCAGCTTCGGCGTGTCGCTGCTCGCCGCGCTTACCGCCTCGGTGTTCGGATTCCTCGTCGCCTGGGTGCTGACCCGCTACCGCTTCCCCGGGCGCAAGCTCGTCGACGCGGTGGTCGACCTGCCCTTCGCCCTGCCGACGGCGGTGGCCGGCATCGCGCTGGCCTCGCTCTACGCCCCGAACGGGCTCGTCGGCGCGCAACTGACGAAACTAGGCATCCAGGCCGCCTACACCCCGGTCGGCATCTTCATCGCCATGGTGTTCATCGGCCTGCCCTTCGCCGTGCGCACCGTCCAGCCGCTGATCGCCGAGATCGACAAGGAGGTCGAGGAGGCCTCCGCGACGCTGGGCGCCACCCGGTGGACGACGCTGACCAAGGTGGTGCTCCCGCCGCTGATCCCGGCGGTGCTCACCGGCTTCGCGCTGGCCTTCGCCCGCGGCGTCGGCGAGTACGGCTCGATCATCTTCATCGCCGGCAACCTGCCTTACGTCTCCGAGATCGCGCCGTTGCTGATCGTCATCAAGCTCTCCGAGTTCGATTACGGGGGCGCCTCGGCGATCGCCACGATCATGCTCGGGATCTCGTTCCTGACCCTGCTGGCGATCAACCTGATCCAGGCCTGGAGCCGGCGGAGGTTCGGTTATGTCTGATCTGAGCCTGACGGCCGCAGCCCCCGTGCAGGAGGATGCCGCCAACGAGGGCCGCCTCGTGCGCGGCCTGCTGATCGGCACCGCGGTGGTGTTCCTGGCGCTGTTCCTGGTGCTGCCGCTGTTCACGGTCTTCGCCCAGGCGTTTGCGCGCGGCGTCGGGGCCTATCTCGAGGCGTTCTCCGAGCCCGACGCCTGGACCGCGATCCGCCTGACGCTGACGGTGGCCGCGATCGCCGTGCCGTTCAACCTCGTCTTCGGGGTCGCCGCCGCCTGGGCGATCGCCAAGTTCGAGTTCACCGGCAAGAGCCTGCTGATCACGCTGATCGACCTGCCGTTCTCGGTCTCGCCGGTGGTCTCGGGCCTGATCTACGTGCTGCTGTTCGGGAGCCAGGGCCTGTTCGGCGGCTGGCTGCAGGCCAACGGCATCCAGATCCTGTTCGCACTGCCCGGCATCGTGCTGGCGACGGTGTTCGTCACCTTCCCGTTCGTGGCACGCGAGCTGATCCCGCTGATGCAGGAGCAGGGCAACGCCGAGGAGGAGGCGGCGCTGACGCTCGGCGCCACCGGCCTCCACACCTTCCGCACGGTGACGCTGCCCAACATCCGCTGGGGCCTGCTCTACAGCGTCCTGCTCTGCAACGCCCGCGCCATGGGCGAGTTCGGCGCGGTCTCGGTGGTGTCCGGGCATATCCGCGGCCTGACCAACACCATCCCGCTCCACGTGGAGATCCTCTACAATGAGTACAATTTCGTCGCCGCCTTCGCCGTCGCCTCGCTCCTTGCCGGACTCGCCCTTGTCACGCTCGCCCTCAAATCCCTCCTCGAATGGCGCTACGGGGCGGAGCTCGGGTCGCGGGCACGGCATTAACGCGAATTCGACCGCGATCCGCGTCGAGGGCCTGTCGAAGACCTTCGACACGGCGGCCGTCCTGCACGACTTCAACCTCGACGTGCGCGCGGGCGAATTGCTCGGCCTGCTCGGCCCCTCGGGCTCCGGCAAGACCACGCTGCTGCGCATCATCGCCGGGCTCGACACGCCTGATCGCGGTCGCATCCTGTTCGGCGGCGACGACGCGACCTTCCTGCCCGTGCAGCAGCGCGCCGTCGGCTTCGTGTTCCAGCACTACGCCCTGTTCAAGCACATGAGCGTGGCCGACAACATCGCCTACGGCCTGAACGCGCGGAAGCGCTCGGAGCGCCCGCCGGCCGCCGAGATCAAGCGCCGCGTCGGCGAGCTGCTCGACCTGATCCGGCTCTCGGGCTTCGCCGACCGCTATCCCTCGCAGCTCTCGGGCGGCCAGCGCCAGCGCATCGCGCTGGCCCGCGCCCTCGCCGTCGAGCCGCGTGTCCTCCTCTTGGACGAGCCGTTCGGCGCCCTCGACGCCCAGGTGCGAAAAGACCTGCGGCGGTGGCTGCGCGAGATCCACGACCGCACCGGCCAGACCACGATCTTCGTCACCCACGACCAAGACGAGGCGCTGGAGCTCTCCGACCGGGTCGCGGTGCTCGACCGCGGCCGCCTCGAGCAGGTCGGCACCCCCGACGAAGTGCAGGAGAACCCGGCCTCGGCCACCGTGCTGCGTTTCCTCGGCGATGCGATCGAGGTCGAGGCGATCACGGAGGGCGGCCAGGTCCGCGTCGACGGCCGGCCCACCCCGGTCGTCGCGCCGGCCGGCCTGATCGGCCCCGTCAAACTCTTCGTGCGGCCCTGGCAGCTGCAACTGGTGGAGCCCGCCACCGCGCATCTCACCGGCACCGTCCGCTCGTCCTACCGCAGCCAAGGCCGGCAGCGCATCGAGGTCGCCCGCCCCGACGGCGGCCTGCTGATCGTCGAGGATTCCGACGGCGAGCGCTACGCCACCGGCCGCGAGGTCGGCCTGCGGATCAACGGGGGATACGTGTTCGGGTGAGGCGCTTCCGGGCTTGGTCGGCCGGTGATATGTTCGACGAATACCGAATTTGTCGAACGCCAGGGTGACGCGATACCGAAGGCCGCAGCGAACACGGACACAAACGGCCCGATCCCAGGGGGAGCCGTTTCGAGGCGGTGATGGAGGCCGCCGAACGTTCCGGGCTGCTGGCCGACAAGAGCGCGCGCATCAGCAACCGGATCAGCCCGGCCCCGCTCGACCAGGCGAAGCGGCGCACGGGCATCGCGGCGGATACCGACCTCATCGCCTTCGCGCTGGCCAGCGTCGCGCTGGACGACGACTTCGCGACCGTGTTCGAGGCGGTGGGCGGTACGGTGGACCCGGACCTGAAGCTCGGGTTCTGAGGCGGCGGATTTCGATTTCGCGGCGGCCGTCCGCTGGGCGCGCTTCGCGCCGCGCGCCACCCGCGCGCCACCCTCGCGCGTCGGCGCGACGCGGATCTGCCGTTTCTCGATGCGGCTCAGGTGGCCGGGTCTGCCCTGTTGCTCGACACCTGCGTCTCCATCGATCGCCTCCAGGGGCGTGCGCCGGCCGCCGTCGTCCGTGCGATCACGACGCGGCCCGTCAACCACGCGACCGTGGCCATCCAGGAACTGATGCACACGGTCGGCGTCCTGAACCCGGACGACCCGCGGACAGTGGCGGCGGTCTCGGCGATCGGGCGGCAGATCGATGCGATGCGCCCGCATCGGGTCTTCGCTCCGGACGCGGACGTGCTCGGCCGCGCGGCGCTGCTGTCCGGCATCCTCTGCCGGCTACAGGGCTATGCTGCCGACGGCCGCCTGCGCGCGCTGCAGGATTGCGTGCTGTTCCTGCTGGCGCAGAAGCTCGGGCTCACCGTTCTGACCCGCAACATCGCCGACTTCGACGGCCTGCTGCACCTGATCTCGGCCGGCCGCGTGCTGCTCTACCGGACGGCCTAAGGCGGCATCTGGGCTCGCGGCCGGGAGGCTCCCCGGCCTACGCTGCCGTCCCGTCCCGGCGCCGCAGCACCGAGTGCTTGCGGCCGTAGACGTAGTAGATCACGAAGCCGATCGCCATCCACACGACGAGCCGGATCCAGGTGTCGAGCGGCAGGCCCGCCATCAGGAACAGGCAGGACAGGATGCCGAGCAGGGGGACCATCGGCACGTAGGGCACGCGGAACGGGCGGGGCCGCTTCTTGTCCGAGCGCCGCAGGTAGATCACCGAGCCGCAGACCAGGATGAAGGCGGCGAGCGTCCCGATGCTCACCATCTCGCCGAGGATGCCGATCGGCACCAGGGCGGCCACCACCGCCACCACCGAGCCGATCAGGAGCTGGCTGCGATAGGGCGTCTGGTAGGTCGGGTGCACGTGGGCGAACAGGCGCGGCAGCAGGCCGTCGTTGGCCATGGTGTAGAAGATCCGGCTCTGGCCGTAGAGCAGCACCAGGATCACGGTGGTCAGGCCGGTGAGCGCCCCGAGCTTGATCAGCGCCGAGAACCACGCGATCCCGATCACGTCGACGCCCTTGGCGATCGGATCGGGGACGTTGAGATCCTTGTAGGGCACCACGCCGGTGAGCACGGCGGCGACCAGCACGTAGAGCACCGTGCAGATCGCGAGCGAGCCGAGGATGCCGATCGGCATGTCGCGCTGGGGCGACTTCGCCTCCTGCGCGGCGGTGGAGACCGCATCGAACCCGATGAAGGCGAAGAACACCACGCCCGCCCCGCGCAGGACGCCGCTCCAGCCGAAATGGCCGAAATTGCCGTCGTTGTCGGGGATGAACGGGGTCCAGTTCGCCTGCTTGATGTAGCCGTAGCCGAGCACGATGAAGGCGATCACCACGGTCAGCTTCACCGCCACCATGATGTTGTTCAGCCGGGCCGATTCCTTGGTGCCGCGCACCAGCAGCAGCGTCAGCAGCGCGACGATCAGCACCGCCGGCAGGTTCGCGAACGCCGTGGCGTCGGAGCCGTCGGCGAGCTTCACCGCGGTGCCGGGCGCGGCGGTGAAGCGGGCCGGGATCACCAGCCCGACATCCTTGAGCAGGCTGACGACGTAGCCCGACCAGCCGACCGCCACGGTGGCGGCGCCCATGGCGTATTCGAGGATCAGGTCCCAGCCGATGATCCAGGCGAAGAGTTCGCCCAAGGTCGCATAGGTGTAGGTGTAGCTCGATCCCGCCACCGGGATCAGCGCCGCCATCTCGGCGTAGCACAGCCCGACGAAGGCGCAGGCGATGCCGCCGGCCACGAACGACAGCATGATCCCCGGCCCGGCATATTGCGCGGCCGCGGTGCCGGTGAGCACGAAGATGCCCGCGCCGATGACGGCGCCGATGCCCATCGCGATGATCGAGAACAGGCCGAGCGATTTCGAGAGCTGATGCCCGTCGCCCTCACCCCCCGCGATGATGTCCTCGACGGTCTTGCGCGCCGTCAGGCCGGAGGGTTGGTCCTTGGACGCCATGATCTCTCCGATCAACAAAGCGAGATTCAGCACCATGTCGGCCGGTCGAGGACGACGCCAGCCGCCGCGGCGGGCGATCCCCCGGTTTCGGGCCGTCCTCGGCCGAGCGTGGTTCGAACGGAACCGCAAAAATCGCGCCGCGGCGATGGCGCTTGGGTTCGAGATCGGATCGGAAGGATGGGTTCGGACAGATTGGCGCCTGATCGGGGTGGGACGGGGGCGCCTGTCCCTACGTGGCCGCATGCTCGACATCCTCGACGTAGGCAAAACCAGGGACTGCCGGCACAAGGAGTGCGATAGAAGGCCAGCCGCGGTGCCACGGGGTGCAGATCGAGGCCGTAACAGGACGTCTTGATGTTCCTCAGCGTATTCGACGTGTTCAAGCTCGGCCTGGGGCCGTCCTCGTCCCACACGATGGGGCCGATGACGGCGGCGGCCGACTTCCTCGACCTTCTGCGGGCCAGTCCGGCGAAAGGCGCGGCTGCCGCAGTGCGCGTGACCCTGTACGGGTCGCTCGCCTTCACGGGGAAGGGCCATGCCACCGACCGCGCGGTGTCGCTCGGCCTGCTCGGCTACCGGCCCGCCGACATCGAGATGGCCGAGGCCGAGCGCCGGCTCGAGGACCTGCGCGTCGACAAGTGCCTCGTCCTGCCGGGGCTTCCGGTTCTCGCCTTCAATCCCGAAAGCGCGGTCGCGTTCGATTTCGGGCCTCCGCTGCCCGGCCACGCGAACGGGCTCGTCGTCACCGCCTGCGACGGGAAGGGCTCGCCGATCCTGTCCGAGACCTACTATTCGATCGGCGGCGGCTTCATCCTCACCGCCGCGCAACGCGACGTCGTCCTGCCGCCATCTTCCGACGCCGCGGACCCGCGGCTCTGGCCCTACCCGTTCGAATCGGCGGCCGCGATGCTGCGCATGGCGCGGGACAGCGGCCTGTCCATCGCCGCCATGAAGCGCGCGAACGAGGCCGTCAGCCATTCGGAAGCCGAGATCGACGCGGGGCTCGCGCGCATCTGGACTACGATGGACGGTTGTATCGAGCGCGGGCTGTCGCGGGACGGCGAGTTGCCCGGGGGTCTTCGCGTCAGGCGCCGGGCCAAGCGCATCCGGGACCAGCTGCTTGCCGAACAGGGCTCGAACCGGGAGCAGCCGCACAGCGTCACGGAATGGTTGGGCGTCTACGCCATGGCGGTCAACGAGGAGAACGCGGCCGGCGGCAAGGTGGTGACGGCGCCGACGAACGGGGCCGCAGGCGTCGTCCCCGCCGTGATCCGGTACTACCTGGACCGGTGCGTCGGCGCCGACCCGGCCCGCGTTCAGGACTTCCTTCTGACGGCCGCCGCCATCGGCGGATTGATCAAGCACAACGCCTCGATCTCGGGCGCGGAGGCCGGCTGCCAGGGGGAGGTCGGCTCCGCCAGCGCGATGGCGGCGGCCGGCCTGTGCGCCGTGCTCGGCGGCACGCCCGAGCAGGTCGAGAACGCGGCCGAGATCGCGCTGGAGCACCATCTCGGGATGACCTGCGACCCGGTCGCGGGCCTGGTGCAGGTGCCCTGCATCGAGCGGAACGGGATCGGCGCCACGAAGGCCGTCGCGGCCGCCTCGCTCGCCCTGCGCGGCGACGGCTCGCATTTCATGCCCCTCGACAACTGCATCGCGGCCATGCGGCAGACCGGCGAGGAGATGAGCACCAAATACAAGGAGACGAGCCTCGGCGGCTTGGCCGTGAACCTTCCCGAATGCTGACGACCCCGCGTCCGCCCTGGCGACGTGAGCGCCGACGAGGCGACCGGCGCCGCGGCCGCCTTCCGGCCGGCCGCCGTCCGGGCTATCGCAAGGCGGCGCCGCGCGGGGCGCGGGCGACACGGAGGCAGCGACATGGGCATGGCGACGAACCCGGATCACGCCACCCGCCCCGACGTGCTGGCGGCGATCGGCAACACGCCGCTGATCCGGCTGCGCCGGGCGTCGGAGGAGACCGGCTGCACAATCCTCGGCAAGGCCGAGTTCCTGAATCCCGGCCTCTCGGTGAAGGACCGGGCGGCGCGCGCGATCGTCGAAGACGCGGAGGCGCGCGGGCTGATCCGGCCGGGCGGCACCATCGTCGAAGGCACGGCGGGCAACACCGGAATCGGGTTGGCGCTGGTCGCGTCGGTGCGCGGCTACCGCACGGTGATCGTCATCCCCGTCACGCAATCGGAGGAGAAAAAGCAGACGCTGCGGCTGGCCGGCGCCCGGCTCGTCGAAGTGCCGGCGGTGCCGTTCTCCAACCCAGACAACTACGTCCACGTCGCCCGGCGCCTCGCCGAGCGGATCGCGGCGGAAGACCCCGCCGGGGCGTTCTTCGCCGACCAGTTCGACAACGTCGCCAACCGCGGCGCGCACGAGGCGCATACCGGCCCCGAGATCTGGGACCAGACCGGCGGCACCGTCGACGGCTTCGTGTGCGCGGCCGGCACCGGCGGCACGCTCGCGGGAACCGCAGCCGCCCTGCGGGCGAAAAACCCCAAGGTCGCAATCGCGCTGGCCGACCCCGAGGGCTCGGCGCTCTACGCGCACTATACCAGCGGGACCCTGAAGGCCGAGGGCTCCTCGATCACCGAAGGCATCGGCCAGGGCAGGATCACAAAGAACCTCGAGGGCTTCACCCCCGACCACGCCTTCCGCATCACCGATACCGAGGCGCTCGACATCGTGTTCGGGCTGATGCGCGCGGAAGGGCTGTCGCTCGGCGGCTCGTCCGGCATCAACGTCGCCGGGGCGATCCGGCTGGCGCGGGCGCTCGGGCCGGGCCACACCATCGCGACGATCCTGTGCGACGGGGCGGCGCGCTACGCCTCGAAGCTGTTCAACCCGGCCTTCCTACGCGAGCGCAACCTGCCGAGCCCGGACTGGCTCGACCGGCCCGCCGACCCGCTGCCGGACTGGCACGCCTGAGCCGGCAAAACCGTCCGTCAGTTTGCGTGCGAATTATTTGAACGGAACGGATTGTCGCGGCGTTTGCACGGTCAAGCTCACGACCCGTGCGCTCCCGCGGAGACTTCCTTCATGTCGCTCGTCACCATTCTGCTCATCATCCTGATCATTCTCGCCTTCGGTGGTGGCGGCTTCCTCGGCGGCGGCGCCTACCGCGGCCCGGGCTTCGGCCTCGGCGGCATCCTGCTCATCGTCCTGATCGTTCTGCTCGTCACCGGCCGTCTCTGACGCCGGCGCGGGCGCGAAGCCCGTCCGACCGAGGTGGATGCCGGCTCGCGTGAAGGACGGGCGACCACACGACGACAAAGGGGCCTGTCGCGTGATCCGAGGATCGCGCGGCAGGCCCTATCTCGTACAGCCGAGCCCGATCACGGCGCCTCCGACTGCCGAGGCGGCAGCGCCGACGCTGCCGCCGGTGACCGCCGACGGTTTCGTGGCGATGCCGCCCTCGGCCAGGAATGCGGCGATCACGTCCTCCGGGATCACAGGAAAGCTCGCCGGCGGCACCACGCCCGCCACCAGCCGCGGCGCGGCGGGATAGCGGGCGACGAGTCCCGCGAGGCCGCCCGCGCGGTCGAGGACCGGTGCCCCCGCCGACCCGGGCTGAAGCGGTGCCGTCACCCGCGCCTCGCCCGACATCGCCCCCGGGGC
>NZ_VRUT01000157.1:0-11024 GCF_008039465.1 Methylobacterium sp. WL120
GCGGCCGGACGCGCCCGCCGCGGACCCGGCCGCGAACGCCGACCGCGTCAAGGTCGTCGGCATCGACGCGCAGGACGGGGGGCGGTTGTTCGTCACCGCCCGCTCGGCGCCGGGCTCGACGGTCCGGCTGTACCTCAACGACACCCTGATCGCCCCCGCCGCCGTCGGCCGCGACGGAACCGTGACCTTCACCATCGGGCGCGGCGTCGCGCCGGGGGCCTACAAGGTCCGGCTCGATCAGGTCGAGGCGCCCTCGGGCAAGGTCCGCAGCCGCGTGGAGGTGCCGTTCACGATGCCGGCGCCCGCGCGCAAAGCCGGGACCGAGGCGGAGCCGAAGGCGGCGCACGCGCAGGCGGCGGAAGGGTCCGACCGGACCGCGGGCACTCCCGCTTCACCACGGCTCGCCGCCGAAACCCCGGCGGCGCGTGGGCCATCCGAGCCGGGCGGCGGCGCCGAGGTGTTCGTTCCGGAGGTCAGGACCGCCACGATCGCGCGCGGCGACAGCCTATGGGAGATCAGCCGGCGCACCTACGGCGCGGGCGACCGGTACTCGGTGATCTACGACGCCAACCAGGACCAGATCCGCGATCCCGACCTGATCTATCCCGGGCAGATCTTCGTGCTGCCGAGCGAGGGCGCGCCCGAGGCCGGGCAGGCCGGGGAGCGCGGCTGACGGCCTGAGCGGGGCTTGCGATCCCGGGCCTCGCCCGAACGGGCCGGTCCGCCTCAAGAATTGCTGGAACCGCGCGGGGACGACGCTGTTTCGCGCTTCGATTTCGCGGGTGATCGAGAAGGTGGGCCAAGGTGGTTGCGGGCGTCGACAGGCACGAGCTTCGGCAGATCGTCGCCGGCCTCAGCGAGGGGGTGATCCTGGTCGAGCCCGACCAGACCATCGCCTACGCCAACGCGGCCGCGCTGGCGATGCACGGGGCCGAGACGCTGGGCGAGCTCGGCGAGACCGTGGAGATCTACCGCGAGCGCTTCGCCCTGCGCTACCGCAACAACCACACCCCGAACCAGTACCCGATGGAGCGGGTCGTCTCCGGCGAGCGCTTCCACGACGTCATCGTCGACGTGAAGCGCACCGACCGGCCCGGCGTCGACTTCGTCCACTCGCTGCGCAGCCTGGTGGCGACCGACCGCGAGGGCACCCCGAGCTGCCTCGCCCTGATCCTCAAGGACGTCTCGGAGCAGTTCGAGGCCGAGGACCGGTTCGAGACCACCTTCAACGCCAACCCGGCACCCGCCGTGATCTGCCGGCTGTCGGACCTGCGCCACGTCAAGGTGAACGTCGGCTTCCTGGAGATGACCGGCTACACCTGCGACGCCGTGATCGGCCGCAGCGTCTACGAGGTCGACGTGCTGGCCAACGCCCGCAACCGCGACCTCGCGATCAACCGGCTGAACGAAGGCGCCACCATCCCGCAGATGGAGGCCTGCCTCGACCTGCCGGACGGCGGCACCCGCTTCGTCATCGTCGCCGGCCAGCCGATGGAGCTCGGCGACGAGCCGTGCATGCTGTTCACCTTCGCCGACCTGGAGCTGCGCAAGAAGGCCGAGACCGCGCTCCGCCAGAGCGAAGAGCGCTTCGCCAAGGCGTTCCGCCTGACGCCGGTGCCGACGCTGATCGCGCGCGCCGAGGATTTCGCCGTCACCGGCGTGAACGAGGCCTTCGCCCGCGTCTTCGGCTACGCGGCCGACGCGATGGTGGGGCGCTCGCCCGCCGAAATCGGCCTCTGGGTCCACGATGCGGCGCGGACCCGGTTCGAGACCGCGTTGCTGCGCACCGGCTTCGTACTCGGGCTCGAGGTCTGCCTGCGCCACCAGGACGGGACGAGCCTCGATTGCCTCGCCTCGGCCGAGCGCGTCGAGATCGGCGACACGGCCTTCGCCCTCATCGTCCTGCAGGACATCACCGCGCGCAAGCGCAGCGAGCGCGAGATGTTCGAGGCGGTCGAGGCGGCGATGGCCGACACGTCCTGGTTCAGCCGCGGACTGATCGAGAAGCTCGCCAACCTGCGCCGGCCGGGCACCGACCACCGGGACGGCATCGCCCCGAACCTCACCGTGCGCGAGCGCCAGATCCTCGACCTGATCTGCCAGGGCCTAGGCGACGAGGCGATCGCGCAGCGCCTGAACCTGTCGCGCAACACGGTGCGGAACCACTCCGCCTCGCTCTACCGCAAGCTCAACGTCCACAAGCGCACGGAAGCGATCGTCTGGGGCCGGGACAACGGCTTCCCGCTGTCGCCGCCTGACAAAAAATGACCGTCCAACCAGTACGTCTGCATCATTGCTTCGCCGGATCGGCGGGCCATCTCAGGCTTCGACGTCATCCTGGCCGCCGCGGAGATCCAGCATGAGCACGCAGAAGACATCCGAGCACGCCGACAAGATCAAAGGCTCGGTCAGGGAGGCGATCGGCAAGCTGATCGGCGACGGAAAGGTCGAGACCGAAGGCAAGGATCAGCAGAAATTACCGAGCGACGGCGTGAAACCGAAGACCCGGTCCAAGCCGTAGCCTCACCCGTATCGCGCATTCCCCTCGAAAACCTAACGTAGGATAAGAACATCATGGTCGACACGGATCGGATCACGGGCGCCGCCAAGGAGTTCGGCGGCAAGGTGCAGGGCGCGGTCGGCGACCTCACCGGCTCGAAGCGCGACTCGGTCGAGGGCCGCGCCCGCGAGGCGCAGGGCGCCGCCGAGAACCTCTACGGTCAGGCCAAGGACACCGTCCGCGACGCCGCCGACACGGTGGCCGACACCGCCCGCGACCTCGGCGGCCGCGTCCGCGACGCGGTCGGCAACCTCGTCGGGTCGGACGACGTCGAGGACCGCGCCCGCCGGGCGCAGGGCGCCGCCGAGGACGCCTACGACCGCGGCGAGCGCTACGTCCGCAGCGCCGGCGGCAAGGCCTACGACCGCGCCGGCGACGCCTACGAGGACGGCGCCCGCGCCCTGCGCCAGGGCGGCGGCGCAGCCACCGGTCGGATCGCTGAGCACCCCATCGCCGCGCTGCTGGTGGTCGGCCTCCTCGGCTACGGCCTCGGCCTCCTCATCCACGGCCGCGACTGACCCGCGGGGCCCAGCCGAACCGCGCCGCGGTCCGGCGGGCCTTCGCCCTTTCACGCCCTATCCATCACCCCCTCGAACGACCGACCTTCTCGGACGACCGACGACCCCGGAGTAGCCGTACCGTGACTTCCTCTCCCATCCTCACGACCCCTTCCACCGTCCCGAACGCCGCCGCGGCCGACACCCGCACCGTCCTGCTGAACCAGGTCTCGTGGGGCGCGATCTTCGCCGGCGCCGTCACCGCCCTGGTGGCCCAGGTCGTCCTCAACATGGTCGGCGTCGGCGTCGGCCTGTCCAGCGTCGGCGGTCCCGCCGCCGACAACCCCGCCGCCTCGACCCTGTCGATGGGCGCCGGCCTCTGGTTCGTCGGGTCCGGCATCGTCGCGTCGCTGGCCGGCGGCCTCATCGCCGGACGCCTCTCGGGCAAGCCCATCGCGGGGGCGGCCGGCCTGCACGGCCTCGTCTCCTGGGCGGTGACGACGCTGGTCGTGCTCTACCTGCTCAGCTCCGCCGTCGGCGGCATCGTCGGCGGCGCGTTCTCGGGCGTGACCAGCACGCTGGGCGGTGCCGGCTCGCTGGTCGGCGGCACCGTGCAGACCGCGGCCCAGGCGGCTGCCCCGTCGCTGGCGCAGATCTCGAACCCGCTCGACGGGATCGAGAAGTCGGTGCGTCAGCAGGCGGCCGGCCAGGACCCGCAGGCGCTGCGCGACGCCGCCGCCTCCGCGATCCGCGCCCTGCTCTCGGGCGACCCGGCGCAGAAGGCCCAGGCCGAGAACCGCGCCGCCGACGCGCTGGCCAAGGCCCAGGGCATCCCGGCCGACCAGGCCAAGACGCAGATCCAGGGCTACGAGAAGCAGTACGAGGCGGCGCTCGCCGACGCCAAGCAGAAGGCCAAGGTCGCCGCCGAGGCCACCCGCAGCGCCGCCACCCAGGGCGCGTTCTACGGTGCCCTGGCGCTGATCCTCGGTGCGCTCGCCGGCTTCCTCGGCGGCCGCTTCGGCGCCCCGAAGCTGCCGACCCTCGTCGCCGGCTACGACCCCCGCCGCGCCTGAGCCCCACCCGGCCGGCCCATACGGCCGGCCGGGACCGATCACCCACGCCACTCACCCCATTCTCTCGAAAGGAGCCATCCGATGAGCAGCACCACGGACAAGCTGAAGGGCCTCGCCAACGAGGCGGCCGGCAACGTCAAGCAGGCCGCCGGCAAGATCACGGGCAACGACGGGCTCGTCGTCGAGGGCAAGGCGCAGGAGCTCAAGGGCGAGGCCCAGCGCACCGTCGGCGAGGCCAAGGACGGCGTGTCGTCCCTGGTCGACAAGGCGACCGGCAAGCGCTGAAAGCCCACCGGCAAGCGCTGAACCCGAACGCCCTGGCCAGAAACACGGTGGGCGACCGAGCCGACGGCCCGGCCGCCCCCGACATCGTCGAATGCAGGAGAATCCCATGAACGGCGACCAGATCCGCGGTGCATCGCGCCACATCAAGGGCCGTGCCCAGACCGCGCTGGGCGGCCTCACCGGCGACCCGGCCCGCCAGGTCCGCGGCGCCGTCAACCAGGTGGCCGGCGGCGCGCAATACGCCTACGGCCGCGCCCGCGACCGGGCCGAGGATCTCCTCGACGACGGACGCGACCTCGCCCACGCGGCGCAGGACCGCGCCGGCCACTGGATCGAAGAGGGCCGCGGCGTCGCCCGCCACGCCCGCAAGCGCGGGACCGCCTACGGCCGCAGCGCCCTGCGATACGCCGACGACCACCGCAGCTCCGCCCTGCTCGGCCTCGCCGCCGTCGCCTTCGCGGTCGGCTGGCTGTCGCGCTCCCGGGACTGACCCGACCGGGCCGGCGTCTTCCGCCCGAATCGCAGGCGCTGCGCCGGACGGTCCATCGAGGCCGGCCGAGTCCGCGCGCCGCCCCCGATGCACAAGAACGCGCCAACATCAGGAGACGATCACGATGAAGCTGTCCCTCGCCCTCGCCGCCGCCGTCGCGGCCACCCTGGTCGGGCTGCCGGCTGAGGCGGCGCCGGCTCCCGTCGCCCCGATCGCGGCGCTCGCGCACGGCGACCTCCCGACCGGGTACGTCCAGTACCGCCGGTTCGGCCATCGCTACGGCTGGCGCGGCGGCCGCGGCTACGGCCGGAGCTACGGCTACGGTCGCGGCTACGGCTATCGCCGGGGTCCCGGCGTCGGCGCCGCGGTCGGCGCGGGCGTGGCGGGCCTTGCGGCCGGCGCGATCATCGGCGGCGCCATCGCCAACTCGCAGGCGCAGGCAGCGCCGGTGGTGGTGCAGGGCGGACCGAACCCCGAGGCGGTGGCCGCCTGCGCCCGCCGCTTCCGCTCCTACGACGCATCGAGCGGGACCTATCTCGGCAACGACGGCGACCGCCACCCCTGCCCGTGATCGCCCATCCCGCCGGACCCACATGCGCGACGGGTCCGGCCCGATGACGCCCTGGCTTCGTCCGTCGCTTCGACGTCTGGTGCCTTTTCGAGCCCGCAGCGTTTCCCTAGAGCATTTTCAAGCGAGGTGGATGCCGGCTCGCGTGAAGAAAATACGACGACACAGTCAGTTAGAGCATTTTCCGTGATCCGGAGATCATAAAAAATGCTCTAGGCCACCGCCCGGACCCTTCCACCTTCTTCAACCGACAAGGACGACCGATGAGCAAGGGCTATCCCTCGATGACCGCGCTGCTGGGCCTGCTGGCCGTGGCCGGCTACCAGAACCGCGACAAGATCGCGGAGCTGCTGAAGGGGCACGACACGGTGCCGAGCCATGAGACCGTGCCGAACGCTGGCACCGTCCCGCGCGTCCCCAACACCACGGCGACCGGGACCTCTGCCTCCGGCAACGGCCTCGGCACCTTGGGCAGCCTCCTCGGCGGCGTCGGCACGGCCGGTGTCGGCGGGCTCATCGCCAGCGGGCTGAGCGAGCTGGTGGACCACTTCACCAAGGGCGGCCACGGCGAGGCCGCCAGCTCCTGGGTCAACCAGGGTCCCAACCGCGACATCCGCGAGGCCGACCTCGAGCGCGCCATCGGTCCGGACACCCTCGACCACCTGACCCAGCAGACCGGCCTGAGCCGGTCGGCGCTGCTGGCCCGCCTCTCGCGCGAGCTTCCCTCGGCCATCGACCGCTACGCCGCCGACGGCCGCAGCCCGGCCTGAACCCGTCGGGTTCGCGGCGGGTCCTCCGACGACCGCATCGAGACCGCATCCGGCCGTCGTGCCAGGTGCGGTCTTTCACGTTCTATGGTCCGTCATGCGAGGCGGGGAGGGGCGGGCTACGCCCGTCACCGCCAACCGAGCAGCACGACGTAGCCGGAATAGGTGAGGGCGGTGGCCATCAGGGCGAGCGCGATCGGATCCATCGCGGCCGGATAGCGATGGCGGGCGCCCGGCCACCACGCGATCCGCCGCAGCGGCGGGATGACCCCGGCCCGGCGGCGTGATCGAGGACGTTTGGAAAAACAGGGCCGGCGCCTTCGAGCGACGGCCCTGCAAAGGGCCGCTCAGGCGGCCTGCATCAGCACGAAGTCGTCGGGCACCGCGTCGGTGTGGACGTCGAACTGCGCCAGCAGCGCCGTGCCGAAGCTCGTCGAGATCGCGACGTCGGTGGCGTCGCGGCCGCGCGCGATCACGATGCGGCCGATCCGGCGGGCGTCGTGGCGGGCGTCGAACGTGTACCAGCGGCCGCCGGTCGGGCCGTCGAGGTAGACCTCGAACCAGGCCGAGAAGTCCATCGGGTTGATGTCCACCGGCACGCCGATGTCGCCGAGATAGCCGGTGCAGTAGCGCGCCGGGATGTTCATGCAGCGGCACAGGGCGACGGCGAGATGCGCGTAGTCGCGGCAGACGCCGACCTGCTGGTTGTAGCCGTCGAAGGCCGAGCGGGTGGCGTCGGCGAGCTGGTAGTCGAAGCGGATGCGCTGGTGCACCCAGGTGACGATCGCCTGGACCCGGGCCCAGCCCTCCGGCGTCGTGCCGAACAGCGACCACGCGATGGCGGAGAGCTTGTCGGTCTCGCAGTAGCGCGAGCCCAGCAGGAACACGAGCACGTCGTCGGGCAGGTCCTGCACCGCGAATTGCCGCGCGGTCGGCTCGTAGGCGTCGAGCTCGCCGCTGTCGGCGATCAGGAAGTCGGCCGAGACCGTGACGCGCCCGCCCGGCGACAGCAGGCGCACGCAGGTGTTGCCGAACGCGTCGGTGTAGGTCCGCATCGGCACCGGGGGGTCGACCCGCATCGCGTCCGAGGTGAGCAGGTCGATGGCCCGCGAGGGGTGGACGTTGAGCTGGTAGGTGAGCGGCGTCGGCCCGAACGTGTCGTAGCCGATCGTGTAGCCGGTCCGGATCTTCATCGAGCGCCCCGCCGCAAGGAGGAAAGAGTTTCCAAATATCGGTAGATGTGTTTGTTCCTGAAGCGGAAGTCCCAGGAAAGGCATTCGGCGCCCAAAGAGTCGGCAAATGGCGCGGAACCGTCGTTCCGGGCGCCGAACCCGCGACGCGCGCCGGCCGGGGGCCGGCAAGGAGCCTGCAAGGAGCCTGCAAGAGGCCGGAAACGCGTCGCCGGCGCCGGCTCATTCCGCGGCTTCCTCGTAGCTGTCCGGGGCCGGGCAGGAGCACATCAGGTTGCGGTCGCCGTAGGCGTTGTCGACGCGGTTGACCGGCGGCCAGTACTTGTCGATGCCGCGTGCGCCCGACGGGAAGCAGGCGGCCTCGCGGGAATAGGGCCGCTCCCAGGCGCCGATCAGGTCCTGCACCGTGTGGGGGGCGTTCTTGAGCGGGTTGTTCGCCCGGTCGATCCGCCCGTCCTCGATGGCGCGGATCTCCTCGCGGATCGCCAGCATCGCGTCGCAGAACCGATCGATCTCGGCCTTGGTCTCGGATTCGGTCGGCTCGATCATCAGCGTGCCGGCCACCGGCCAGCTCATGGTCGGCGGGTGGAAGCCGCAATCGATCAGGCGCTTGGCGACGTCCTCCACCGTGACGCCGGCGCTCTTCTGGAACGGGCGCACGTCGACGATGCATTCGTGCGCGACCCGGCCGTTCGCGCCGGCATAGAGGATCGGGTAGGCGTGCCCGAGCCGGGCGGCGATGTAGTTGGCGTTGAGGATCGCGACCCGCGTCGCCTGGGCGAGGCCGCGCCCGCCCATCATCAGGCAGTAGCTCCACGAGATCGGCAGGATCGAGGCCGAGCCGTAGGGGGCAGCCGACACCGCGCCCTCCGTGCCCGAGCGCGGGTCGGAGGGCAGGAACGGGATCAGGTGCGCCTTGACGCCGATCGGCCCCATGCCCGGCCCGCCGCCGCCATGCGGGATGCAGAAGGTCTTGTGCAGGTTCAGGTGGCTCACGTCCGCCCCGATGTCGCCGGGCCGCGCCAAGCCGACCAGCGCGTTGAGGTTGGCGCCGTCGAGGTAGACCTGGCCGCCATGGGCGTGGACCACGTCGCAGAGCTCGCGCACCTGCGCCTCGAACACCCCGTGGGTCGAGGGATAGGTGATCATGCAGGCGGCGAGCTTCTCGGAATGCCGCTCGGCCTTGGCGCGGAAGTCTTCCACGTCGATGTTGCCGTCGGCGTCGGCGCCGACCACCACCACGCTCATCCCGCACATCTGCGCCGAGGCCGGGTTGGTGCCGTGGGCCGAGGACGGGATCAGGCAGATCGTCCGGTGCGCCTCGCCGCGGGACAGGTGGTAGCGCCGGATCGCCAGCAGCCCGGCGTATTCGCCCTGCGCGCCCGAGTTCGGCTGCATCGAGATCGCGTCGTAGCCGGTGATCGCGCAGAGCTTGTCGGAGAGGTCGCCGATCAGCGCGTGGTAGCCCGCCGCCTGGTCGGCCGGCACGAACGGATGGATCTCGGAGAATTCCGGCCAGGAGATCGGCAGCATCTCGGCGGTGGCGTTGAGCTTCATCGTGCAGGAGCCGAGCGGGATCATCGCCCGGTCGAGCGCCAGGTCGCGGTCGGCGAGGCGGCGCATGTAGCGCGTCATCTCGCTCTCGGCCCGGTTCATGTGGAAGATCGGGTGGGTGAGGTAGGCCGAGGTCCGCACCAGCGCCTCGGGCAACCGGGCGTCCGGCCAGGCCTCGTCGTAGGCCAGGTCGTCGGCGCCGAAGGCGCGCCACACCGCCTGGAGGATGTCGGGGCGGGTGCGCTCGTCCACCGTGATGCCGATGCGGTCGTCGCCGACCTTGCGCAGGTTGACCCCGTTGGCGACCGCGTGCGCCAGGATCACCCCCTGGAACGCTCCGACCCGGACGGTGATCGTGTCGAAGAAGTGCTCGGGCTCGACCGCAAAGCCCAGATCCGCGAGCCCCCGGCCGAGGCGCACCGCGTCGCGGTGGACGCGCTGGGCGATGGCTTTCAGCCCGGCCGGGCCGTGGAACACCGCGTACATCGAGGCGATGACGGCGAGCAGCACCTGCGCGGTGCAGATGTTCGAGGTCGCCTTCTCCCGGCGGATGTGCTGCTCGCGGGTCTGCAGCGCGAGGCGGTAGGCGCGGCGGCCGTGGGCGTCGACCGAGACGCCGACGAGGCGCCCGGGCAGCGCCCGCTTGTGCGCGTCGCGCGTCGCCATGTAGGCGGCGTGCGGGCCGCCGAACCCCATCGGCACGCCGTAGCGCTGCATCGAGCCGATCGCGACGTCGGCGCCCATCTCGCCGGGCGATGTCAGCAGCGTCAGCGCCAGCGGGTCGGCGGCGACCGCGGCGATGGCGCCGGCCGCGTGCAGGGCCGCGATCGGCCCCGAAAAGTCGTGGATCGCGCCGCCGACCCCCGGGTACTGGAAGATCGCGCCGAAGACCTCGGCCGGATCGAGGTCGGCGAAGGGGCAGCCGACGACGACGCGCCAGCCCATGGGCGCCGCCCGCGTCTTCAGCACGGCGATGGTCTGGGGCAGGCAGTCGCGATCGACGAAGAAGGCGTCGGCCTTCGAGGCCGCGACGCGGCGGGCGAGGCCCATCGCCTCGGCCGCGGCGGTGGCCTCGTCCAGCAGCGAGGCGTTGGCGACGTCGAGGCCGGTGAGGTCGCAGACCAGGGTCTGGAAGTTGATCAGGGCCTCGAGCCGCCCCTGGCTGATCTCCGGCTGGTAGGGCGAATACGCCGTGTACCAGGCCGGGTTCTCGAAGATGTTGCGCTGGATCGCCGGCGGCATCGTCGTGCCGTGGTAGCCCTGGCCGATCAGCGAGACGAGGACGCGGTTGCGGTCGGCGATCTCGCGCATCCGCTCGATCGCCCGGCGCTCGGTGAGGGCGGGGCCGAAGGCGTCCTCCTCCGCCAGCGGCTGCGCCTGCCGGATGTCGGGGGGCAGCGTCTCGTCGATCAGGGCCTCCAGGCTCGGCGCCCCGACGGCGGCGAGCATCGCGTCGATCTCGGCCTGCGTCGGGCCGATGTGGCGGCGGTTGGCGAAGTCGTAGGGGTCGTAATGCGCGGTCATGGCGGCGTCCTGGCTCGGAGTGGGCCTTTGGAAGGGCGAAGGGCCGCCGGCGCATCGCAGGCGGTTGTTTCGGCAGGCGGCTACTTCGGCAAGGCGGCGTAGGCGGCCTCGTCCATCAGCCCGTCCATCTCGGACGGGTCGTCGAGGCGCAGGCGGTAGAGCCAGCCGTCCCCTTGCGGATCGGTGCCCACCGTCGCCGGGTCCGCGACCGCCGCGTCGTTGACCGCGACGACCTCGCCCGAGAGCGGCGCGTAGACGTCGGAGGCCGCCTTCACCGACTCGACCACCGCCGCCGCCTCGCCCTTGGCGAGCCGGGCCCCGACCTTCGGCAGCTCGATGAAGACGAGGTCGCCGAGCTGCTCGGCGGCATGCGCCGTGATGCCGACGGTGACGACCGCGCCCTCTGCCTTCAGCCACTCGTGCTCGTCGGTGAATCGCAACATGTCTTGTCTCCTGAGGGATGGGGAGGGCGGGCCGGATCAGCCGCGCTTGAATCCGGCCGGGACGAAGGGGAGG
>NZ_VRUT01000158.1:0-10897 GCF_008039465.1 Methylobacterium sp. WL120
TTCGCCGCCCGCGTCAGGGCGCCGACCCGGGCGCGCTCCTCGGCGCCGAGCAGGCGCTCCGGGTCGAGGGCGTGGATCAGCCGGTCGCCCTGGGCGATCTCGGCGGACACGCAGCCGTTCAGGCTCGCCTGCGCCGCCACCGGCCGGATCGCCTCGGGCTCGATGGTCACGAGGTCGGTCACCCGGTCGACGAGCCAGGCCCCGGCGGCGTCCGGCGTCAGGATCAAGTGGGCGTAGGGGCCGGGATCGTGCGCCCCCTCGCGCAGGCCGAGGAGGCGCGCGAGGTCGACGACCGGCACCGGATCGCCGCCGAGGTTGAGGAAGCCGGCGAGCCACCCGCCGGCGGCCGGCGGGCGAAACAGGTCCGGCAGCGGCAGCACCTCGCCGGCCGCAGAGCGCGGCAGGGCGCAGGGCGTGCCCGCGACGTCGAGGAGCAGGTAGCTGAGCGAGGCCGTCTCGGGCTGGGCCACCGGCGTTCCGTGCACTCGCGCTCGCTGGGCTGAGGATATGAGGATCGTTGATAGGCCCGGCGCCGAGCCGGGGCAATCGCGCGACGCGCCCTGGGGCCGGCATGCGGCAAATGCTTCGCGGAGGCCCGATCCCTGATGAAGACCTCGCGCCCCGCCCGAATGCCGTTGACCATCGCCGGAGCGTTCGTTAAGACATCCGTCACTTTTCACGCGGAGCGCCATCCGGGCGGCCTGCGTTGGGCGAAAGATCGATCGCGATGAAGACGATCCTTATCGTAGCGGAAGCGCCACCGACGGGGCGGCCCTGAACTCAGGGCCGCGATCCGGGCGGTGGCGCATGCAGGGTCCCTCGCGGGGCCCTTTTTTGTTGCCCGCGCCCGATCGACGACATCGAGACGACGAAGACCAGCAAGACGAGTAGGAGGAAGACGATGGGCGGCGAGGTCATGACCGGGGCCGAGATGGTCATCCGGGCGTTTAAGGATCAGGGTGTCGACACGTTGTTCGGGTATCCCGGCGGCGCGGTGCTGCCGATCTACGACGCGCTCTTTCACCAGGAGGCGGTCAAGCACGTGCTGGTCCGCCACGAGCAGGGCGCCGTGCACGCCGCCGAGGGCTATGCCCGCTCGTCCGGCAAGGTCGGCTGCGTGCTCGTCACCTCGGGCCCGGGCGCGACCAACATCGTCACCGGCCTGACCGACGCACTGCTCGATTCGATCCCGCTCGTCTGCATCACCGGCCAAGTCCCGACGCACCTGATCGGCACAGACGCGTTCCAAGAGTGCGACACGGTCGGCATCACGCGCCACTGCACGAAGCACAACTACCTGGTCAAATCGATCGACGACCTGCCGCGCATCCTGCACGAGGCCTTCTACGTCGCCTCGCACGGCCGGCCCGGCCCCGTCGTCGTCGACCTGCCCAAGGACATCCAGTTCGCGAGTGGGCTCTACGAGCGTCCCTCGGTCGACGGCCACAAGACCTACAAGCCAGCGGTCAAGGGCGACGCGGACAAGATCCGTACGGCCGTCGAGCTGATGGCGGGCGCGCGCCGCCCGGTCTTCTACACCGGCGGCGGCGTGATCAATTCCGGCCCCGAGGCCTCGCGCCTGCTGCGCGAACTCGTCGCCGAGACGGGCTACCCGGTCACCTCGACCCTGATGGGGCTCGGCGCCTTCCCGGCCTCCGACGACAAGTTCCTCGGGATGCTCGGGATGCACGGCACCTACGAGGCCAACCTCGCGATGCACGAGTGCGACGTGATGATCTGCGTCGGCGCGCGGTTCGACGACCGCATCACCGGCCGCCTCGACGCGTTCTCGCCGTTCTCGAAGAAGATCCACATCGACGTCGACGCCTCCTCGATCAACAAGGTGGTCAAGGTCGACGTCGGCATCGTCGGCGACTGCGCGAGCGTGCTGTCCGACATGCTGGAGGCCTGGCACGCCCTGCCGGCGCGGCCCGAGAAGTCCAACCTCGACGGGTGGTTCGCCAAGATCCGCACCTGGCGCGCGCGCGAGTGCCTCGCCTACTGGCCCTCGGGCACGATCATCAAGCCGCAGCACGCGGTGCAGCGCCTCTACGAGGCGTGCAAGGACCGCGAGACCTACATCACGACGGAGGTCGGCCAGCACCAGATGTGGGCGGCGCAGTACTTCAAGTTCGAGGAGCCGAACCGCTGGATGACCTCCGGCGGCCTCGGCACCATGGGCTACGGCCTGCCTGCAGCCATCGGCACGCAGCTGGCCCATCCCAAGGGCCTGGTCATCGACATCGCGGGCGAAGCCTCGATCCTGATGAACATGCAGGAGCTCTCGACCGCGGTGCAGTACCGCCTGCCGGTCAAGATCTTCATCCTGAACAACGAGTACATGGGCATGGTGCGCCAGTGGCAGGAGCTGCTGCACGGCTCGCGCTACTCGCAGAGCTACTCGGAGAGCCTGCCGGACTTCGTCAAGCTGGCGGAGGCCTACGGCGCCAAGGGCATCCGCTGCGACAAGCCGGGCGACCTCGACGCGGCGATCGCCGAGATGCTCGACTACGACGGCCCGGTCGTCTTCGACTGCATCGTCGACAAGAAGGAAAACTGCTTCCCGATGATCCCGTCGGGCAAGGCGCACAACGAGATGCTGCTCTCCGACTACCTCGGCGAGACCGGCATGGAGATCGGCGACGTGATCTCCGAGGAAGGCAAGATGCTGGTGTAGCCTTCGGTGGCGGCCCGACCCTGCGGTCGGGCCGCGATCCGCCGCATCGGCGGCGACGCGCAGCCGCGCCCGCCTCGCCCCAGGGGTGCGAGGCCGCGGATTGGACGAACTGGACGACGAGGACGCGCCCCGCAATGAACGCCATGAACACCCACTATCCCGACGCCGGCAAGATCGAGGCCGTCAACCGGCACACCCTCGCCGTGATCGTCGACAACGAGCCGGGCGTGCTCGCGCGCATCTCCGGGATGTTCTCGGGGCGCGGCTACAACATCGAGAGCCTGACGGTGTCGGAGACGGAGGAGGCGCGCCACCTCTCGCGCATCACCATCGTCACCGCCGGCACCAACGCGGTGATCGACCAGATCAAGGCGCAGCTCGACCGCCTCGTGCCCGTGCACCGGGTCGTCGACCTGACCCTCCAGGGCAGCGCGCTCGAGCGCGAGCTGTGCCTCGTGAAGGTGGCGGGGCAGGGCGAGCATCGCGGCGAGGCGCTGCGGCTCGCCGCCGCCTTCGGCGCCAAGACGCTGGACGCGACGCTGACCTCCTTCGTGTTCGAGCTCACCGGCGCGACCGAGGAGATCGACCGCTTCATCCGCCTGATGACCGTGCTCGGCCTCGTCGAGATCTCCCGCACCGGCATCGCCGCGATGGGCCGGGGCGCCGACCCGATGTGATTTCGCGAGAGCCGGCGCTATGATGGTGCCGGCTCGCGAAAGGAGCGTCGGGATGGAAGGGAAACTGGAACGATCTGGTCAGGCGTTCGCCGTCCGGTTGTCTGCGGACGACGTCCGCTCGCATGGCCTCAGCGAGGGCCAGACCGTCGAGGTGACGGCGAAGGACTGTATCGTCACGACGACCGATGCCGGCCCTCACGCTCAGGGCCGCCGGCACGTGAACGGGATCCCGGTCTTCACGATGGCCGAGATGGTCGCGGAAGCGCGCCGCCTCGGACCCGCGTTCGAGCCTCCCACCGTCGATTGGGGACCGGATCGCGGATCCGAGATCATCGACGATGACGACCCCCGCTGAGCGGCGGGCGCGTCCCGGCGAATTGCTCCTCGTCGACCTGGAGCCCGTCCGCGGGACCGAGCAGAACGGCCGCCGTCCGGCCCTGGTGGCCTCGAACGACGAGATGCACCTGCTGGCTCGCCGCGTCATCGTCTGCCCGATCACCCGGAACCGCGATCCCTGGCCGACGAAGGTGATGTTGCCGGCTGGTCTCGCGGCGGAGGGCGCGGTGCTGGTCGATCAGGTCCGCTCGATCGATCGGGACGCACGCATTCTCAGATCACTCGGTTTCGTGCCGGACGTGGTCCTCGCCGAGGTCCGCGGCAGGCTCGCGACGCTTCTCAGCCTCCTCAGCGACGACGGTGCACGCCCATGACGACCCTCTACTACGCCCCCGGCGCCTGCTCGCTCGCCTCGCACATCGCCTTGGAGGAAGCGGGCGCGCCCTACGAGACCGTGCGCCTCGACCTCGCCGCCGGCGACCAGCGGGCGCCGGAATACCTCGCGATCAACGAGCGCGGCCGGGTGCCGGCCCTGGTCGTGGGCGACTGGGTCCTCACCGAGAACAGCGCCATCCTGCGCCACGTCGCCCGCGCGCACCCGGAGGCGCGGCTCTGGCCCGAGGACCTGAAGGCGCAGGCGGTGGCCGACGAGTGGCTGTGCTGGCTCGCGACCAACCACCACCCGGCCTACGCCCACATCCGGCGGGCGGAGCGCTACAGCGACGACGAGGCGGCGCTGCCCGGCATCCGCGCCAAGGCGGCCGACACCTTCGGCGACCTCTGCACGATGACCGAGGTCAGGCTCTCGAACGGCGGCTGGGCGGTGGAGGACCGCTACGGCGTGGTCGACGCCTACCTGATGGTGTTCTGGGTCTGGGCCCGCGGGCCGACCCTGCGCTTCGACATGCCGGCCCGGTTCCCGGCCTGGACCGCCCACGCGCGCGCCATGGCCGAACGGCCGGCCGTGCAAGCCGTCTTCGCCCGCGAAGGCCTGCCGCTTCCGGCCTAAGGCATCCCCAGACCGTCGCCCTTGCGATCCGAAACGAATCGCCCTATCAGGCGAACCGTACGGTACGGTACGGTTTCAGCGCACGATGGCATCTGGCTCGGCGATCCACGACGCGACCCCTTCCGTCCGCCAGCAGGCCGTCCTGGACGCGGTGCTGGACCTGATGGTGGAGGAGGGCGACCAGCTCACGATGGATGCGGTCGCGCGCCGTGCGAGCTGCTCCAAGGAGACCCTGTACAAGTGGTTCCGCGACCGAGATGGCCTGCTCATCGCGACGGTGCGATGGCAGGCCTCCCGCGTGCGCACCGGCCAGTACGAGGCGCACGCCCTCGACGTCGCCACTCTAAGCGAGAGCCTGCGCGATTTCGCGACGACCTGGCTCGGCGTGATCTCGAGCCGGGCCTCGATCGCCCTCAACCGCATCGCCATCGGTGACGCGGCGTCGCGCAAAAGCAACCTCGGCAGCATCGTCCTCGCCAACGGGCGCTTCGCGATCGGCGACCGGCTGAAACCGGTGCTGGAGGCGGGCCGCGCGGCGGGGCTGCTCGCGTTCGACGACACAGAGACCGCCTTCCGCACCTTCTTCGGCCTCGTCGGCCGCGACGTGCAGATCAGACTTCTGCTCGGCGATGCGATCACCTTCGACGCCGCCGAGATCAGACGCGACGCCGCCCGCGCGGTGGAGCAGTTCCTGGCCCTCTACGGCCAGTCCAAGCGCTAACCACACCCCTTCACCAGAGAGGACCAACACCATGCGGGTTTACTACGATCGCGACGCCGACCTGAACCTGATCAAGGGCAAGAAGGTCGTCATCGTCGGCTACGGCAGCCAGGGCCACGCCCACGCGCTCAACCTGCGCGATTCCGGCGTGAAGGACATCGCCATCGCCCTGCGCGCGGGCTCGGCCACCGCCAAGAAGGCCGAGGGCCAGGGCTTCAAGGTGATGTCGGTCGCCGACGCCGCCAAGTGGGCCGACGTGGTGATGATGCTCACCCCGGACGAGCTGCAGGGCGACATCTACAAGGAGTCGCTGGAGCCGAACATGAAGCAGGGCGCCGCCCTCCTGTTCGCCCACGGCCTCAACGTGCACTTCAACCTGATCGAGCCGCGGTCCGACCTCGACGTGCTGATGGTCGCCCCGAAGGGCCCCGGCCACACCGTGCGCTCCGAGTACCTGCGCGGCGGCGGCGTGCCGACGCTGATCGCGATCGCCCAGGACGCCTCGGGCAACGCTCACGACCTCGGCCTGTCCTACGCCTCGGCCAACGGCGGCGGGCGCGCCGGCATCATCGAGACCACCTTCAAGGAAGAGTGCGAGACCGACCTGTTCGGCGAGCAGGCCGTGCTCTGCGGCGGCGTCGTCGACCTGATCAAGGCCGGCTTCGAGACCCTGGTCGAGGCGGGCTACGCCCCCGAGATGGCCTATTTCGAGTGCCTGCACGAGGTGAAGCTCATCGTCGACCTCATCTACGAGGGCGGCATCGCCAACATGAACTACTCGATCTCGAACACCGCCGAGTACGGCGAGTACGTCACCGGCCCGCGCATCGTCACCGCCGAGACCAAGGCCGAGATGAAGCGCGTCCTCGACGACATCCAGTCGGGCAAGTTCACCCGCGACTGGATGCTGGAGAACAAGGTCGGCCAGACCTCGTTCAAGGCCACCCGCGCCAAGCTCGCCCGTCACCCGATCGAGGAGGTCGGCGCCAAGCTCCGCGGCATGATGCCGTGGATCTCCGAGAAGGCGTTGGTCGACAAGACCAAGAACTGACTTTTTTGAAATTCGGTCGAGCCGTTTCCGACGGCCGACCAACACCGAAGGCCGGCCCTGTGAAAGCGGGGCCGGCCTTTTTCATGCGGCGGGCAAACTCGGCAATTGCCCGCGCCGACGTTTGCGGGGACAGTGCCGCCGCGAAATTCCGAGACAACTCCGCGACGCAAGGATCGCGGAGGCTCGGCCGGCTCGGGAGGAAACCATGGCCTCGCTCTATTCGGACGCGCACCGCGCGCTCCAGCAGGAGTTCAAGACCACCAAGCTCGCCGACCGCCTCGACACCCAGTGGGTGCACGAGAGGATCCAGGACGACGAGGCGGCCTTCATCGGCTCGCGCGACATGTTCTTCCTCTCCACCGTCGATCCCGACGGCATGCCGACGGTGTCGTACAAGGGCGGCGGCCCCGGCTTCGTGAAGGTCGTGGACGACCACACGCTGGTGTTCCCGGGCTTCGACGGCAACGGCATGTTCTACTCGATGGGCAACATCGAGGGGCAGGCCAAGGTCGGGCTGCTGTTCATCGACTTCGAGACGCCGCACCGCGTCCGCGTGCAGGGCACCGCGAAAATGCTGCGCGACGATCCCCTGATGGCGCACTACACCGAGGCCAAGTACCTGGTGCGCGTCGACGTGGTGAAGATCTGGGTCAACTGCCCGCGCTACATCCACAAGTACGAGAAGGTCGCGCAGAACAAGTACGTCCCGACGCCGGGCCGCGAGACGCCGCTGGCCGCGTGGAAGCGCTTGGACTTGGCCGGCGACGTGATCTCCGACGCGGACAAGGCCCGCGTCGCGAAGGAGGGCCGCCTGGAGGTGCCGGAATACGAGGCGCTGGTCGCCCGCGGCGAGGCGTAGGTCTCAAACGCCGAGCTGGCGCGCGAGGTCGGCGAGGTCGGCGGCCGCATAGGTCGCCGGCACGCCGGGCGCGGTCTCGCCGCCGGCCGGCCCGTGCTCGCGCGGGCGGGCGATGTGGGCGGTGGAGAGCCCATGCCGCGCCGCAGCCGCGAGGTCGTGCGAATGCGCTGCGACCATCAAGGTCTCGGAGGCCGAGAAGCCCAAGGCCGCGACCGCGTCCCGGTAGAGCGCGGGCTTCGGCTTGTAGTCGCGGGAATAGCCCGCCCCGAGGATGGCGTCGAACGTGAAGCCGTTGCGCCGGGCGAGGTCGACCATCAGCCGGACATGCCCGTTCGAGACGGGCGCGAGCAGGTGGACCGCCCGCAGGCGCACGAGCGCATCCGGCACCTCCGGCCACGCATCGAGCCGGTGCCAGGCCAGGACAAGGTCGGCCAGGACCGCCTCGGGAACCCCGTCGATCCCGAAGGCAGCCAGCACCGCGGGCAGCGACTCCGCCTGGAGCGCGTCGAGGTCGACGTAGCCGCGGGCGCCGGAGCGCACCGTCTCCATCGACGGCCCGTAGCGCGCCCGCCACGCATCGGCGAAGGCACCACCATCGAGCTGCGGGGCATAGGGCGCGAGCAGCTGCTCCGCCTCACGCGCCACGCCCGAGCGCCAATCCACCAGCGTCCCGAAGACGTCGAAGATCAGGGCCCGGACCGCCATCACACGCTGCGCAGCCGCGTGCGGCGGACGAAGCCGACGATGTCCTTGACCGCATCGAGCGTCGGCGCGGCGATGGCCTCGGCCCGCTCCGAACCGTCGGCCAGCACCGCGTCGATGTGGGCGGGGTCGGCGGTGAGCCGCTTCATCTCGGCGGCGATCGGCGCCAGGGTCTCGACGGCGAGCTCGACGAGCGCGCCCTTGAAGGCCGAGAACTGCGCGCCGCCGTAATCGGCGAGCACCGCGTCGCGGGTGGTGCCCTTGAGCCCGGCGAAGATGCCGACAAGGTTGTCGGCCTCCGGCCGGCCGGCAAGGCCAGCGGCCTCCGAAGGGAGGGCGTCGGGATCGGTCTTGGCCCGGCGCACCTTGCTGGCGATCGCGTCGGAATCGTCAGTGAGATTGATGCGCGAATTGTCCGAGGCGTCGGACTTCGACATCTTCTTGGTGCCGTCGCGCAGGCTCATCACCCGGGCGGCCGGCCCGCCGATCAGCGGCTCGGTGATCGGGAAGAAGCCGGCGCCCTCGTCGTGCCCGTGCGCTGCGATCGAGCCGGCGAAGTCGGTATTGAACTTCTGCGCGATGTCGCGGGTCAGCTCGAGATGCTGCTTCTGGTCCTCGCCGACTGGCACGTGCGTCGCGCGGTAGGCGAGGATGTCGGCGGCCATCAGCACGGGATAGGCGTACAGGCCGATCGAGGCCGCCTCGCGGTCCTTGCCGGCCTTGTCCTTGAACTGGGTCATGCGGTTGAGCCAGCCGAGGCGCGCGACGCAGTTGAACACCCAGGCGAGCTCGGCGTGCTGCGGCACCTGGCTCTGGTTGAACACGATCGAGCGCTTCGGATCGATGCCGGCGGCCAGGAACGCGGCGGTGACCTCGCGGATCTGACCCTTCAGCGCCTCCGGGTCCTGCCACAAGGTGATCGCGTGCAGGTCGACGACGCAGTACAGGCACTGCGCCTCGCGCGCCTGCATCTCGACGAAGCGCTTGATCGCCCCGAGGTAGTTGCCGAGATGCAGGTTGCCCGTCGGCTGCACGCCCGAGAACACCAGTTCCTTGAACGCGGCCATCGGCGCGGTCCCTCGAATGCCGGGCCGAGGCGATCTCGCGTCCCTGGAAGGGCGGGTTTCTGGCACCCGGGGGACGAGCCGGTCAAGGCGAGGGGCGACTACGGCTCAGGGCAATCGCCTGAAAGCGCTGGCCCTGTCTTTCTGACGCCCTCAATCGCCGACGCCCGCCTCCACGAGCACAAACTTTCGCCCCGCTACGCTTTGCAGGACCGAAGTCCTGAAAGGCCCGCTCCTCCGCGAGCGCTCTTCGCGCCCTCAAGTTGCTGAACGCGGCTTCGACCGACCGCTATTGTCTATGGCTCGCGGTAGGCCACCTGCGCGCTCGGGCAGAGGTCGACGAGCACGCAGCGGCAGCAGGCGGGCTTGCGGTGGTGGCAGACCTGCTGGCCGTGCAGCATCAGGATCTCGTGGTTGTCGTAGAGGTCCTGGGCCGACCAGTCGGCGGGAAGCTGCGACCTCAAGATCGGGTGCGACGGGCCGACATCCATCTTCGGACCGATCAGCCCGAGGCGCTGGGCGACGCGGTGGTGGTGGCTGTCCACCGGCAGAGCCGCCATGCGCAGCACCGAGAACGACAGCACCGCCGCGCTGGTCTTGGGGCCGATTCCGGGGATCGCCTCGAGCCAGGCCCGCGCCGCGTCCACCGTCATCTCCCCCAGGAAGTCGAGCGACAGGCCGCCGTGGCGCGCTTCCACCGCCCGCAGAACGGCCTGGATGCGCGGCGCCTTCAGCTCCGGCCAGGTGACGCCGCGGATCGTCTCCTCGATCGCGTCCACCGGGGCGGCGAGCAGGTCCGCCCAGTCCGGAAAGCGCGCGCGCAACGCCTTGAACGCACGGCCCGAATCGGCGTTGCGGGTGCGGTGCGAGAGCAGCGACGAGACCAGCTCGGAGAGCGGATCGAGGCTGTGGAAGTACGGGATCGGGCAACCGTAGACCGGGCACAGCCGGCGGTGGATCTCCAGCGCCTTCGCCGTAAGGTCGGCGGGTGGCCCATCCGTCGCCGCGGCTGCGCGGAGAGGGCGGGCGGCGGCGAAGAGGTCGTGGCGGTTCGCGCTGGGCATGGGGGCGGAATCCGAGAGGATTCCCGCCGGTTCCCCAGCCCGATGCCGCAGGGTTAGAACATGTTCTTCACGCGAGCCGGCATCCACCTCGCTTGGAAATGCTCAACGGGTCAGCGCGTAGATGTTCACGTCGAGCTTGTCGTCGGCCTTGTCGGCGAGGTCGGTGACGTATTCCTCGATGAAGCGGTCCTGGACGACGATGTCCTTGGCGTCGAGGTAGGTCGTCAGGGTCTCGTAGGTGCCGTCGATGTCGTCGTAGGAGCCCTTGTGCGGGAAGCGCAGGGCCTTGCCGGACGGGGTGGTACCGAAGCGCAGGCCGTCGGCGGCGGTCGGCGCCGGGTCGGGCGCGGACGCCACCGGGATCATCGCCTCGTAGGCGAAGCCGTCGTCGTCGGTTCGGGTGAAGACCGCGAGCGGGCGACCGGTCGGCGCGATGCCGGCCTTGGCCAGGTCGGCCTCGATCCGGGCGAAGGCCTCCTTGAGGCTCGGCACCGCCTCGTCCCACTTCGTCTTGCCGGCCAGGATCGCGGCGGGCTTGGCCGGCAACGTCACCGCGTCCACGTCGTCGGCGTTGGCCGGCGCCTCCACCAGGGTTTTTCGCCCGGAGGTCTGGGGAGGGGACGAGGAAGGAGCCTGCGCGACGGCACCAAGAAGATGTCGAAGTCCGACGCCTCGGACAATTCGCGCATCAATCTCACTGACGATTCCGACGCGATCGCCAGCAAGGTGCGCCGGGC
>NZ_VRUT01000159.1:0-10804 GCF_008039465.1 Methylobacterium sp. WL120
GCGCCGACGCGGCCGCGCTCGGACGCGCCGACCGCGCTAAAGCTGCCGACCTCGCCGCAGCCGACGCCAAGGCCGCCCGGCCGGCGGGCCAATCCGCTGCTACGACCCGCGACGCGCCCGCCGCGCCGGCAAAGGCCAGCCCACATCGGACGGGTTTTGGGACGCCGCGTCCCGCGACAGCTTCGACAGGACCCGTCACCCGCGACGCCGATACGGCGCGGCCCACGGCCGACGCGCCATCCGAGACGAAGCCGGCTACCGTCCAGGACGCCGCGGCGCCCCCGCCCACGGAAGCGGCGAAGCTCGAGGGCGGCCCCTCCGCGTCGGACCACGGCAAGGCGGAGCTTGCCGCGGCGGCGCCCGAGGACGCCAAGGCGAAGGCCGAGGCGCCGTCATCCGACACGAAGGCCTCTGATGCGAAGACTGCCGAGGCGAAGACTGCCGAGGCGAAGGCGCCGGAGATCCAGCTCGCTGCGCCGACGATCGCGCTCATCCTAGATGCTCCGCCTCCATCACCACCGGCGCCGACCGGCCGCTCCGCGACGCCGCCCGCCACTACTGCAGGCGCAGCGGCGGCCGTCGGCATCGCCGGGACGGCAGCGGGCGCCGCTCCGGCCGAGGCCGCCGGCCGGCCGGGCGCTGCGGCGAGCGCGAAGGGCGACGACGCGGTCGCGGGAACGGATGCGGGTGCCGCGCCTGCGACCAAGGCCGACCTGTTCGCCGCGCTGACCGATGTGGCCTCGGCCGGGCCCAGCACCCCGGATCCGATCGCCAGGACCCAGGCCGCGTCTTCCGGTCAGGCGTCGGCCGCCGCGGACAAGGCTCCGGTCGCGGCGGCCGCGCCGCCCGTGCCGCTCGGACAAGTCCCGATGACGATCGGACTGCGCTCGCTCGCCGGTTCGAGCGAGTTCCAGATCCGGCTCGATCCGCTTGAGCTCGGCCGCGTCGACGTCACCCTCGACATCGACAAGGACAAGGGCACCGTGACCACGCATCTCGTGGTCGAGCGCATCGAGACCCTGGCGATGCTCCAACGCGACGCCGGCAGCCTGCAGCAGGCGCTGGCCCAGGCCGGGCTAGACCCGTCGCAGGGCGGCATCACCATGTCGCTGCGAAGCGACGGCGGCTCGGGCGGCGAGGCCACGCAACGCGACGGCCGGCCCGGCCGCGGCAACGCCCTGCCCAACACCCCTTCCGACGCCGCCGTCTCGGAGGTTGCGCCCCTGCGCATGCTCCGGGGCCTGAGCGGCCTCGACATCCGGATCTGAGGAGGCCCACCGATGACCAGCGGCATTTCCAGCCTGACGAGCGCGGCCGCGTCGAGCGCCGCGGGCAAGACCGCCGACAGCGCGACGCTGGCGAGCAACTTCACGCAGTTCCTGACCCTGCTGACGACGCAGCTCAAGAACCAGAACCCGCTCGACCCGATGGACACCAACCAGTTCACGCAACAGCTGGTGCAGTTCGCCCAGGTGGAGCAGCAGCTGAAGGGCAACGACCGCCTCGATAGCATCCTGGCCAACAGCAAGGCGGCGAGCTCCGCTTCCGCCACGAGCTACATCGGCAAGACCGTCACCACCGACGGCACGACCGCCGACCTCAAGGACGGCTCGGCGACCTGGAACCTGACGCCGGCGCGCGACGCGACCAAGGCGGTGGTGACCATCTCCGATTCAAAGGGAAACGTCGTCGGCACGCAGACGACGTCGCTCGCCGCTGGCAGCCAGACCTTCTCGTGGAACGGCAAGAACTCGTCCGGCCTCGCGGCGCCGGAGGGCACCTACACGATCAAGGTCTCGGCCTCGGACGCCACCGGCGCCACGGTGCAGGTCGCCACGGCGACGAGCGGCAGCGTCGACAAGGTCGACCTCAGCGGCGCGAGCCCGGTTCTGATCATCGGCACCTCGCGCGTGCCCCTGTCCAGCGTCACCGGGATCGGGTTGTCCACAACCTCGGGCTGACGAATCACTTCCGAGTGATCCGCTTCAACATGTTTTAAGCTCGCGCAAGTAGGTTGGTGTCTCGACAGGTCAGTCGAGTTGTAGAGCGTACCATGACCGAACCGCACCGCCCGAGAGTGAAATACGTGATCGGGCCAGATGGAAGTCCACTGACGATCGCCGACCTGCCGCCTACGAGCACCCGTCGATGGGTGATCCGCCGGAAGGCCGAAGTGGTCGCCGCCGTCCGCGGCGGCCTCCTGAGCCTGGAAGAGGCCTGCCAGCGCTACACCCTCACCACCGAGGAGTTCCTGAGCTGGCAGTTCTCGATCGACCAGCACGGCCTTGCCGGCCTGCGCACCACGCGCATCCAGCATTACCGCCACTGACTCGACCCCGTGCCCCGTCCGACGCGGTCCAGTCCGCGCGGTCGACGCCGGTTTCACGCGAAGCCGTATCCGCCACCCCGCGGATGCGGCTTCGCTGCGTTCCGGGCTTCGCGTGGGACCAAGCCCTCCACTTCGTTAACCACACGCTAACCACGGCCTGGGCAAATTCTGCCGGGTGGCGCCGTCGTCGGCGCCCCCCAGGGGTGGGTGCGTAACAGCCGTGAAGCCGGTTCTCGATCTCGTCACCAAGCTCGGACCGGCGCGCCTCGCGGCGATGGCCGCGGTGACGCTGACGCTGATCGGCTTCTTCGCCTTCGTCATCCTGCGGGTCTCGCGCCCCGACATGGGCGTGCTGTTCGCCGACCTCTCGGCCTCGGACGCGGCCGCGGTCGTGCGCGACCTCGACGCCCGCGGCATCCGCTACGAGACCAAGGGCGACACCGGCCAGACCGTTCTGGCGCCGCGCGCCGACCTTCCGCGCCTGCGCATGGACCTCGCCGGCAAGGGCCTGCCGAGCCAGGCCGGCGTCGGCTACGAGATCTTCGACAAGGGCGACGCCTTCTCCTCGACCAACTTCGTCCAGAACGTGAATCACCTGCGCGCTCTCGAAGGCGAGCTGTCGCGCTCGATCCGGGCGATCGGCCGGGTCCAGGCCGCCCGCGTCCACCTCGTCATGCCCGAGCGTCGCCTGTTCGAGCGCGACCGCGAGCAGCCCAGCGCCGCCATCGTCCTGAAGCTGATGGGCGACCTCGACGCGGGCCAGGTCCGCGCGATCCGGCACCTGGCGGCCTCCGCGGTCGAGGGCCTGAAGCCCGAGCGCGTTTCGATCGTCGACGAGCGCGGCCGGCTGCTGGCCGACGGCGCCCGGGGCGAGCAGGGCGAGGCCGGCGCCTTCGAGGAGAAGCAGACCGGCCTCGAGCGCCGCCTGCGCTCGCAGATCGAGGAGATCGTCGCCGGCATCGTCGGGCCGGGCCGGGCCCGCGTGCAGGTCTCGGCCGAGCTCGACCTGAACCGCGTCGAGAGCCGGTCTGAGACCTTCGACCCCGAGAGCCGTGTCGTGCGCTCCAGCCAGACCCGCACCGAGGCCTCGCAGACCGCCAACTCCGAGGGCTCGGTCAGCGTCGGCAACGAGCTGCCGGGCGCGAACCAGGACAAGGCGCCGGCGCCCAAGGATTCCTCGAACAAGAACGAGGAGACCACAAACTACGAGATCTCCAAGGTCACCCGGACCGAAGTGGTCGAGGGCGGCCGGGTGAAGCGCCTCTCGGTCGCGGTGCTGGTCGACGGCGCCTACGTGCCGGGCGCCGACGGCAAGGTCGCCTACCAGCCCCGCCCCGCCGCCGAGATCGAGCGGATCGCCGCCCTGGTGCGCAGCACCGTCGGGTTCGACAAGGCGCGCGGCGACCAGATCGAGGTGGTGAACCTGCGTTTCGCCGAGGCGCCGGCGCCCGCCGACTTCGTCGAGCCGACGCTGGTCCAGTCGCTGCTCAGCCCGAGCAAGGAAGACGTGCTGCGGATTGTGGAACTGGGCGTGCTCGCGCTGCTCACCCTGATCGTGCTGATGGCGGTGGTGCGCCCGCTCCTGCGCCGCGTGCTCGCCTCCGACCCGTCGGCGACGCCGATGATCACGGTGGTGGCCGGCGCAGGGATCGAGGCCGCCGCCGACGGCACCATCCTGGTGCCCGAGAGCAAGACCGCCAAGCTCATGGAGTTCGCCAAGATCAACGGGCAGATCCAAGCCGACACGGTGCAGCGTGTGGTCGACATGGTCCGCGCCAGCCCGTCCGAGACTGTGGAGGTCCTGCGCAACTGGATCCAGGAGACGCCGTAGGCGGTGCGGTTCGAGCGAAGATTTCGGTGGCTTGAGGAGAGAACGGGACGATGGCGGCGGGTACGGGACTGGGTCAGAGCTTGCAGGATCTCGGCGGGACGACGTTCGCGTCGATGCCTGGCCCCCAGCGTGCCGCCGCCTTGTTGCTGCTCCTCGGCGAGGCCGAGGGCGCGCCGATTTGGCAGCGCCTGGAGGAGGACGAGATCAAGACGGTCTCGCACGCCATGGTCCAGCTCGGATCGCTCGAGGCCGAGACCGTCGAGAAGCTGATCATCGACTTCGTCTCGCGGCTCTCGAGCGGCGGCGGCATCACCTCGAACTTCGAGCGCACCGAATCGCTGCTGCTGAAGATCTTTCCCACCGAGCAGGTCTCGTTGATCATGGCCGAGATCAAGGGCGCCTCGGGCAAACGCGTCTGGGCCTCGATCGCCCAGGTCGACCCCGAGATCCTCGCCGCGTTCCTGCGCAACGAGTACCCGCAGACCGTGGCCGTCGTGCTGTCCAAGGTGCGCTCCGACTACGCGGCCAAGGTGCTCACCCTGCTGCCTGAGGAGTTCGCCATCGACGTGCTCAACCGGATGCTGCGGATGGAGACGGTGCAGAAGGAGGCGCTGCGCCACATTGAGGAGACGCTGCGGGTCGAGTTCGTCGCCACCATCGCGCAATCCGCCCGCCGCGACGCGCACGAGATGATGGCCGACGTGTTCAACGCCTTCGACCGGCAGACGGAAAGCCGCTTCCTTGCCGCCCTCGACCAGGGCAACCGCGGCTCGGCCAAGCGCATCCGCGAGTTGATGTTCACCTTCGAGGACCTGCTCAAGCTCGATCCCGGCAGCGTCCAGACGCTGATGCGTTCGGTCGACAACGAGACCCTGTGCCGGGCGCTGAAGGGCGCCGACGAGCGCGTGCGCGGCTTCTTCCTGGCGCAGATGTCGACGCGCGCCGCCAAGAACCTCACCGACGAGATGGGCTCGATCGGCCCGATCCGCCTCAAGGAGGTGGACGAGGCCCAGGCCAAGATGACCGAGCTGGCCAAGGACCTCGCCGACAAGGGTGAGATCATGATCGCCAAGAACAGTGCCGAAGAGGAGCTGGTCTATTGAACGCCCGATCCAGCGCGACCACGACGCCGTTCCTGTTCGAGACCGACTTCCGCCGGCCGCAGCCGAGCCGCGAGAGCATGCGCGCGGCCGAGGCCGCCGACGAGGCCGCTTCCCAGGCCCACGCCCGCGGCGTGCAGGAGGGCCGCGCCCAGGCCGAGGCGCAGGCGCAGGCGCGCCTGTCGGACGCGATGACCCGCCTGTCGCTCGCCGCCGCCGGGCTCATCGCCCAGGCCGACGCCCGCGACGCCGAGCGCGAGGACCAGGCGGTCGAGGTGGCGGTGCTGCTCGCCCGCAAGATCGCGGGCGACGCCCTCGACGCCCGGCCGCTGGCCGCGATCGGCGAGGCGGCGCGCGCCGCCCTGCAGCACCTGCGCGGCGTGCCCCACCTCGTGGTGCGCGTCCACGACGGGCTGGTCGAGGAGGCCGAGAGCCTGATGAAGCGCTTGGCGCGCGAGCGCGGCTACGAGGGCCGCCTGGTGGTGCTGGGCGATCCCGACATGCCGTCGGGCGACGCCCGCATCGAGTGGGCCGACGGCGGGATCGTGCGCGAGCGCGCCCGCATCGAGGCCGCGGTGCTCGATGCCCTCGGCACGTCCGTCGAACCCTGAGCGATCGAAAGAACCCGATGTCCGACGATTTCAGCCTGCCGCAGCTCGGCGACCAGGACCCGTCCTTGGCGGGCGAGGAATCCATCCGCGACACGCCGACCACCCCGAAGAGCGCCTCCGACCTCGAACAGCTCTTCGACGTGCCGGTGATGGTCTCGGCGGTGCTCGGCGCCGTGCGGATGCCGATCGGCGACCTGCTGCGCCTCGCCCCCGGGGCGGTTCTCGAACTCGACCGCAAGGTCGGCGAGGCGGTCGACATCTTCGTCAACAACCGCCTCGTCGCCCGCGGCGAGGTCGTCCTGGTCGAGGATCGCCTCGGCGTGACGATGACCGAGATCGTCAAGGGCGACCGCTGACCCCCTGAAATTCGCAGCCTGCGCCTCGCCCTCGACGGCGGAGCGGCCCGCGGCGCCACGACACCTGGAACGGAGACACCGCGATGCGGCTCTTGATCATCGGACGGCTCAACGGCGAGCTGATCACCGCCTCGAAGATCGCGATGAACCGCGGCGCGGCGGTGACGCAAGCCGACGGCGTGGCGCAGGGGATGAACGTCCTGCGCGCCAAGGGCGCCGACCTCGTCATGATCGACGTCGGGCTCTCGATCCGCGACCTCGTCGCGGCGCTCGCCGAGGAGCGCATCCGCACCCCCGTCGTCGCCTGCGGCGTCACCACGGACGCGAAGGCCGCCGTGGCCGCGATCCAGGCCGGCGCCAAGGAGTACATCCCCCTCCCCCCGGACCCGGACCTGATCGCCGCCGTGCTCGAGGCGGTCTCGGCGGACGGGCGCGCCTTCGTCTGGCGCGACGCGTCGATGGAGAAGGTGGTGCGCCTGGCCGAGCAGATCGCCCGCTCGGAGGCCTCGGTGCTGATCACCGGCGAGAGCGGCACCGGCAAGGAGGTGCTGGCGCGCCACGTCCACCAGAAGTCGGCGCGTGGAAACCGCCCGTTCGTCTCGGTCAACTGCGCCGCGATCCCCGAGGCCCTGCTCGAATCCGAACTGTTCGGCCACGAGAAGGGCGCCTTCACCGGCGCCGTCGCCCGGCGCATCGGCCGGTTCGAGGAGGCCAACGGCGGCACGCTGCTGCTGGACGAAATCTCGGAGATGGACGTCCGCCTGCAATCCAAGCTGCTGCGGGCGCTGCAGGAGCGGGTGATCGACCGCGTCGGCGGCTCGGCCCCGGTCAAGGTCGACATCCGCGTGCTCGCCACCTCGAACCGCAACCTCGCCGAGGAGGTCCGCAAGGGCACGTTCCGCGAGGACCTGTTCTACCGCCTGAACGTGGTCCACCTTCGGCTGCCGCCCCTGCGCGAGCGCCCGGCCGACATCCTCGAACTCGCCGCGCACTTCGCCAAGAAGTACGCCGAGGTGAACGGCGTGCCGGTGCGGCCGCTCGGCCGCGCCGCCCAGGAGATGGTGGTCAAGAACCCGTGGCGCGGCAACGTGCGCGAGCTCGAGAACACCCTGCACCGGGCGGTGCTGCTCGCCTCCGGCGCGGAGATCGGCGCCGACGCGATCCTGACGCCGGAGGGCGATTCCATCGCCGCGCCCGTCGGCGCCGCGACCCGGGCGGCGCAGGTGGCGGAGGCCGCCACCCGCGGCCTCGTCGGCCGCACGGTGGCGCAGGTCGAGTGCGACCTGATCCTCGACACCCTCGACCACTGCCTCGGCAACCGCACCCATGCGGCCAAGATCCTCGGCATCTCGATCCGGACGCTGCGCAACAAGCTCAACGAATACGTCGGCTCGGGGCTCGATGTGGCCGAGCCCGGCTGCGCCCGGGCCATCGCCGCCTACGGCTGATCTGCGGCGTCCGTCGGCTCGGACGCTTCCCGCGCGCGGTGCTCGGGCAAAGTGACCCGCACCACGGTGCCGGCGCCGACTTCGCTCTCGAAGGCGAGGCGGCCGCGGTGGCGGTTGAGGCTGTGCTTGACGATCGCGAGCCCGAGGCCGGTGCCGCCCTTCTGCCGGCTCGACGCCACGTCGATCCGGTAGAAGCGCTCGGTGAGGCGCGGCAGGTGCTCCGGGGCGATGCCCGGCCCGTCGTCGCGCACGCTGAGCACGATGCGGCTGCCGTGCAGCGCGTCCCGCGTCCGATCCAGGGCGACGACGACGCTGCGGCCGCCGTACTTCACCGCGTTCTCGATGAGGTTCTCGACGACGCGGAGCAACTCGTCCGGCTCGCCGAGCACCGGGTACGCCCCCTCGCCCGCTTCCAGGGTGATGGCGACGCCGCGGGCGGCAGCGAGCGCGCCCTGCGCGTCGACCATCTGGCGGGCGATCGTGCCGAGGTCGACCACCTGCGTCGGCGCCACGTGTTCGCGCAGCTCGATCCGCGAGAGCGAGAGCAGGTCGTCGATCAGCCGGGTCATGCGCTGCGCCTGGCTGTGCATGATGCCGAGGAAGCGCTCGCGCGCCGGCGCGTCGGCCCGCGCCGGCCCCTGCAGCGTCTCGATGAAGCCGAGCAACGAGGCCAGCGGGGTGCGCAGCTCGTGGCTGGCGTTGGCGACGAAGTCGACGCGCATCGCCTCCAGCCGCCGCGCGGCGGTAAGGTCGCGCAGGAACAGGACCACGTTGGGCTGGCCGCCGTCCGGCATCGGCAACGCGCCGATCTGCACCTCGAAGGCGCGCTCCGTCGGCACCCGGACGGCGTAGGTGGTCTTCGAGGGCGCACCCGTGCGCAGGACCGCCTCGACCGCGTCGAGCACGTCCGGCGCCCGCAGGGCGAAGGAGAGCGGGTGGCGCAGGCGCAGCGTCGGGAGCAGGGCGCGCGCCGCCGGGTTCGCCTCGATCACCACCGCGCGGCGATCGACCAGGATCACCGGGTCGGGGATGTTGGCGAGCAGCGCCTCGGCCACCGCGTGGCGCTCGGTCTGCCGCAGGCTCGGCGCGGCGGCGATGGCGTCGCGCCCGCGGGCGGCAAGAACGCCGCCGACGCAGACGGCCGCGAGGCCCGCGGCGATCAGCGGCCCGTCGAGGAGGTCGCGATGGTAGGCGAACAGGCCGACGAGCGACACGGCCGTCGCGGCGCCGGTCCAGGCCGCCCGGCCGATCGCGCGCTCAGGCATCGCCGGGGCCGCCGCGGGTCACGGGTCTCCGCGCGAACGGCCCGCCCGTTTCACGATCTCGTAGGCGCCGAGCATCGCCAGCGCGGTGACGAAGGGGACGACGTAGTAGCAGATCCGGAACAGCAGCAGCGAGCCGAGCACCTGCTCCCGCGGCAGGCTCGACAGCGCAAGCAGGATCGTCGCCTCGAACACGCCGAGACCGCCGGGCGCGTTCGATGCGATGCCGAGCATCGCGGCGAGCACGTAGATCGCGAGGAAGGTGGTGAAGCCGATCGCGAGGCCGGCCGGCATCAGCACGTAGAGGACGGCCGCCGCCGCGCAGACGTCGCCGATGCCGACCACCATCTGCCCGAGGGAGACCGATGCGCCTGGCAGCTCCAGGCGCCATTGCCGGATGGTGACGTGCCGGCGCTTGGCCGAGACCCAGGCGAGATAGCCGAGTACCAGCGCTAGCGCGAACAGCCCGACGCCCTGGTTGATCCGGATCGAGGTGAAGGCGAGGCCGGCGAGCTGGCTCGCCTCGATGATCAGGCTTAAGCCCAGCACGACGCCCATGCCGAGCCAAAAGGTGAAGCCCGCGATCACCGTCAGCGCCGCGATCTTCGCAGCCGTGAGCCCCTGGCGCGAGTAGATCCAGTAGCGGATCGTGCCCGCCGTCAGCAGCGGGAACCCGAGGGTGAAGCTCACCGCGTAGCTCGTGAACGAGGCGAGCGCCGTGATCCGGTAGGGCACCGTCACCCGCAGCTGCCGGAGCGCGAGGGCATCGTAGCCGGTGAGGAACAGGTAGCTCACGAAGACGAACAGGAAGGCGAGGCCGAGCTGGTCGGAACTCGCGTCGACGAAGGCCTTGCGCAGGTCCGCCCAGGTGACGGTCTGGACGAGCTTCCACAGGACGCCGAGCGAGACGGCGAACAGGATGATGCTGGCGGCGGTGCCGAGCCACGCGTAGCGGCTGCGCGAGCGCTTGCTCGCGGCGCCCTCGGCCGCGGTCGTTGCGTCGGGCAAGGTCGTCCCGGTGGGATCCCGCTCGGCATGATCGCGCGTTCCGCGATGTTGGTCGTGGACGTTCATTCCGATCGGCGTCCGCCTCCGCCGGATATCCCGCCCGGCCGGCGAGCGGGCCGCGGGTTCGATGCCGGATGTTTCGGGCCGTTGCCCGTTGCCCCGCATGTAGGACCATCGGCGCTCCAAGGCCAGCGACGCGCGTTCAGCCACCTGTGGCCGGCGACCGCGGCGGTCTCATCCGGTCGCTGCCCCGCCGCTTCTCGCCGCGCCGCATGTCCGCAGGATGACGCCGGCCTGCCTGAGCCCGGCGCGGATGCGCGCGGAGACATCGGGCGCTGTGCAGACGTAGGTCGGGCTCGGATGCGGGATCATGAGCACCGGGAGGTCCGGCCGTAGTGCGGCGATCGTGTCGCCGGCCATGCCGGCGACGCGGCCCGCGAGCACGACGACGGCGAGGTCGGGCAGCAGCGCGGTGAGCGGAGCGAGGCAGGGCGCGGCCGCCTTGATCTCCGAGCGGCGCGGCGCCCGGTTCAGCGCGCCCTCGGCATGGATCACGAAGGGGATCGCGTTCCAGATCAGCGTGTCGGCGCGGGCGATGTCCGCCTCCGCGAGGAAGCGGAACAGGTTGGCCGCGGTCCCGGTCGGGTTGTCCCGCGAGACGAACCCGGTGCGCCCGATCGCCGGCCCCGGAGTCTCCAGCAGGAGCAGCAGGCGCGCGCGGACGCCGCCGTCGAGGGGGTCCGGATCGGGCACTGGCGCGCCGAACTCCGCGGCGATCCGGGCCGCCAGCACGCGCAGCGGCGCGACGTGGGCGCCGTCGCGGAGCGTGCGCCAGGCGGTGCCGAAGGCCCCGCTCGCC
>NZ_VRUT01000015.1:0-50072 GCF_008039465.1 Methylobacterium sp. WL120
TGGTCGCGACGCTGGGCTACTGGCGCCAGCTCAACGAGGGCACGGTCAACAGCATCTCGTCGGGCGCCTTCACCGACATGGGCCACGCGCCGTCCTTCTCGGACAACCTCGTCGAGGTCGCCCGGGCAAACTGACCTTGTCGGTCGGCGGAGCGGACAATAAGGACAAGCGCCCAGCAGGGCGTTTGTCCTTGCGGCGGCGACCATTGGATGAGCGGCGCGCGTGCCTTCGAGTTTAACGCTACCGCAGTCCAGTGGATAATCAGAGGTTCACTTGCCAACCGCTTGCGGTCAAAAGCTAACAACAACGGCGTCAAAGCTCGCGCCAATGGGCAACCTTTAGTAGCAAGCGCACCACGACCTGCCGGAATACCATGCCTAGCGCGTTCCTAGCACACATACTGAAAAAGTTCATTGGATCAATGACTTGCTTCTGCTCAAGCTCAGATCATAATCCTCGTGTCGGGGGTTCGAGTCCCTCTCCCGCTACCATTCATCGAACCCGCCCGGCCTCCGACGTGGCGGGTTTTTTCATGCCTGACGATCGTCTGAAGCCGTGTCGCGTTCGCTCGTTGTGAGCTGGGGATCGTGATGCGTCGGATCGTGCCGCTCCTGATCCTCTTGGCCGTCTTGCCGGTACCCGCACGCTCCGCAGGCGATCCGAGCCGGGACGTGCTTTGGGCCGCGCTGAAGACCTGCGTGCTCGCTAAGACGGTCGCCAACCGGACCTTTCCGTGCCTCGACGTGGATCTCGGCGACGCGGACCGCCCCGGCACTGCGGTTTTGCGCGCGCCGGGCGAACCGACCCACGTCGTGGTGATGCCGACCCAGTCGGTGGCCGGGCTCGAGGCGACGGTGTTGCGCGGGGCGCGCGGCGCCGCCTACTGGCGCGCAGCCCTGGCGGCGCGGCGCTTGGTGTCGGATCCGCTGAAGGGCCGCGTGCCGGTGGCCGAGGTCGGCCTCGCGGTGAACTCGGCGCGCGGCCGCAGCCAGGATCAGCTTCACATCCATCTCGACTGCATGAAGCCGCGGGTTCTGGCATCCCTAAAGGCGCACGCGCAGGCGATCCGCGGCAGCTGGGCGCCGTTCCCGGTCGCGCTCGCCGGCGACCGTTACCTCGCGATGCGGTTGCCGGCGGCCGAGGCGGCGCGCTTCAACCCCTTCGCGGCGCTGGCCCGGCTGCCCGGCCGGCGGGACCTGCGCGAGACGAGCTTCGCCGCCGTGGCCACCACGGCCGGCGACTCCGAGCCAGGCTTCTACGTGCTCGCCTACCGCGCACCGCGGGCGAGCGCCGAGGACCTGATGGATCACGCCTGCACCGCGGCGCGGTGAGACGGCACCCGGCGCGACGACGCGCTTCCTCGACACGCCGAACGCTGGGGCTATCCTGGATCGATGCATCGACCCGCCACCGCTCGTCCTCGCATCGCGCCCGCCGCCGACGGGCCGCCGGGCGGCCGCGAGACGATCTTCGATGCGAATGTCTGAGCCGGCCGGGCCGCCGCGCTGCGTCCACTACGTCGGCTTCAAGGACGACCGCTACTGGAACGCCGTCCGCATCTTCGGCGGCCCTCGGGTGATCCACCGGCGCTGGGACTGGTTCGCAGTGCACGACGTCGGCCCCGACGACCTGGTGGTGTTCGCAGAAGGCGACGAGCGGCAACCGATGGCCGCGTGGAACGCGACCGACATCGACGAGCGCTGGTTGACCTGACACGTCCACGCTGCGGCACTCGCGACGTCGCCCTCGCGCGAACCGAACGCGGATGGCGTTCGTTGATCCGCCATGACCGATCAGCCCCCCGCCCAAGCCTCCGACGCCCTCATCGACGCGCGCCGCCGGGAGATGGCCGTCGAGCACCTTCTCTTCGGCACGATCCGCTTCGTGGCGCAGCGCCACCCGGAACTCCTCGACGAGCTCGACGGCAGCCTCGACCATCTCTGGGACAAGGCCCATGGCGAGGCTCGCGACGACGAGGCGGTGCGCGAGATCGCGCGGCGCTTCATCAAGAGCCTTCACGCCGAGCGGTAGAGGCCTGCCGGCAGGATGGCGCTTCGTTCGCCGATTAGGATCGGCGCGCGGACAACGCGCTGCCGAGAAGCACCGTCCCCCAGGCCGCCGCAAGCACGAGCCCGAGACTGAGGCGACCTGCCGAGGGAACGCCCTTGCGGTCGCGCCAGCCACCGTCGGCCCGGGTGCCTTCGGGCTTCGGCTGACGCAAGGCACCATGCGTGCGTGGGCCGGGGTCGGCCCTGTCGAGCGCGCGGCGGAAACCCGCCCCCATCATCCGTTCGGTCACGGACGGTGCGAGGGCGTAGCCGACCTGGGCCAGACGCGCAGGCCAGCCCACCGCCACCTCGTGGCGTGGGTGCAGCGCAAGCCGCAAGTAGGTCTCGGCCACGTCTTCCGGTGCATAGTACAGGTGGCCGGGGTTGAGCGTCTTACCGGTCACGTTGGCGCCGTGCTCGAGGCCGGGCGTGTCGACGATCGCCGGAAACACGCCGCAGACGTGGATGTGCCGGTGAGGCGCGAGCTCCTGGCGCAGGCTGGCAGAGAAGCCGCGCAACCCGAACTTGCTGGCGGTGTAGGCCGCGGCGAACGGCGTCGGCGCCCAGCCGCCCATCGAGACCGTGTTGATCAGCGTGCCGCTCCCCTGACGTAGGAAGTGCGGCAGCACGGCGTAGGCGCCGTGGATGGCGCCCAACAGGTTGATCGCGATCGTCTGCCTGTGCAGATCGAGCGGCGCGTCGAGGAGCGGGCCGAACACGCCCGCGCCGGCGTTGTTGATCCAGACGTCGATCCGGCCGAACGCGCCCACCGCCCCGTCGGCCAGCGCCGACACGGCCTCGGGATCGGCGACGTCGGTGGGGATCGCCACGGCCTCGCCGCCGCGGCCGCGAATATCGCGCGCCAACGCGTCGAGCACGTCGGCCCTGCGGGCGGCCAGGACGACGCGGCTGCCCCGGGCGGCGAACGCCTCCGAAGCCGCGCGTCCGATGCCGCTCGATGCGCCTGTGATGACGACGGTCTTCCCGCGAAGGTCGGCCATGTTCGTGCCTCGTCTTGGAACGGTCCCAAAGGCGAACCGGGGGCAGGCGGGGCAGTTCCGGGAGGTGGCTGCGCCACGAGCGCCCACCGCACAGTCGTGAAGCGGGGGTGTCGCCAACCACGTACCGAGACGATCCGCCGCGTCCTACCAGTATATAAGCCGTGCGCCTCCGCACTCAGGTCATAACACATGTTAGTAAATAATTCTTACAGTATGTAGGAGCCCATCTGTCAGAAATCTTGTAATACAAGGCGATGCAGGTTTCCCTTGTTACGCTCGGTTCGCATGGCGACGTGCTGCCGTTTCTTGCGCTTGCCGCCGCACTCAAAGATCGCGGCCATAGGGTTGCGCTGGCCGCTCCGGCGCCGTTCGGCGACCTCGCGGTGCGGGCGGGGATCGACTTCCACGCGCTCGGCACGCGGGCGGATTACGAGCGGACCCTCCGGCACCCGAACCTCTGGCACCCGACCCGGGGGGTCGAGCCGCTGCTGCAGACGCTGTCCACGGCGACCGAGCCGGTCTTCGCTTGGGTGCAGGCCCGCTGGTCGGCGGGGGGCGGGATCGTCGTCGCCTCGCCCAACAGCCTTGGAGCCCGCATCGCGCAGGACAAGCTCGGCCTGCCCTTGGTCACGGTCCACGTCGCCCCGTTCCTGATCGAGAGCCGTCGCGAGGCGCCGGTGCTGCCGGGCCTGGCCGCGGCGCGACGCCTGCCGTCGCGCATCCGGCATTGGCTCGGCCGCGGCGGCGACCGCTACGTGATCGACCCGGCGGTGCTGCCCGGCCTCAACGCCTTCCGCGACAGCCTCGGCCTGCCGCCGGTCCGCCGCCTGCGCCATTGGTGGAACAGCCCGACCCGGATGGTGCTGACGTTCCCGAACTGGTTCGCCCGCCCGCAGGCGGATTGGCCGGAACAGGCCGTGCAGGTCGGCTTTCCCCTCGCGGACCGTTACGGCGACCGGGCCGCGCTCGATCCCGAGGTCGCGCGCTTCCTCGATGCGGGCACGCCCCCCATCGCCTTCACCTATGGATCAGGGATGCGGCAGGGGCGCGCGTTCTTCGAGACTGCGGTCGCCCTGTGCCGGCGCATGGGCCGGCGCGGCATCCTGCTGGCGCCGCAGGCCGACCAGATGCCCGGGGCGCTGCCGCCGGAAATCCTGCGGGTCGCCTACGCGCCGTTCAGCGCGCTGCTGCCGCGCTGCGCCGCCCTGGTTCATCACGGCGGCATCGGCACCGTGGCGCAGGCGCTCGCCGCCGGCATCCCACAACTGCTCGTGCCGGTGGCATTCGATCATTTCGACGAGGCCGTCCGCCTCCGGCGCCTCGGCGTCGGCGCCGAGCTCAGCCGGCGCCGGTTCACACCGCCGCGTGCTGCACGCGTGCTGGAGCGGCTCCTCGGGTCGCCGCAGGTGGCGCAGGCCTGCCGCGAGGCTGCGCAACTTTTGGCGCAAGAGGACGGGCTCAACGCGACCTGCGACGCCGTCGAGCAGGCGATGGCGGCCTGATTATCGACGAAGCGGCTTCGGACATGCCGAGCCTTTCGCGCAAAAGCAGGCGTACCGCGTGGGACAAGGCGTCCGTCGAAGCCATCCGCGGCAGCGGACCACAGGCTCAGAACCGGTGGTCCGGCGTCGGGTTGGTCCAGCACTCCACGCACGCGCATTCGGTGCGCGAAGGGAAGGACCCACACCATACCCCATGCAGCGCAAAAAGCTATCCTCGTGCTCGGCGTCCTGCTCTGCCTGTTGGCGCCGATCGGCACGGCGGCTGCGCAGAGCACCGGTTACGTCACAGGCTTTCCGGGCAAGGACCCGGCGGGCGACGACGAGATCAGCTGGGGGCCGGCCTACCGGCCGGAGACGAGCTTCTCGCAACCCGGCACGCCGCCCACGCCCGGGGATTTCGCCGGTGCCGCCTACCGGGCGCGCACGGGTCGCGGGTCTTACGACAACCTGCAAAACACAAGCGGCGCACGCCCGATCGCTGTCAGGTCCGGCGAGGATTACGCGAGACCGTCTCGGCGTGTCGTCCGCTCCCGCCACCGGGTCGGACGGACTGCAACGGTTCGCAGCTCGAGCCGTCGCGCGACACGGCAGGCCGATCGCTGACGGCGCGATCGCCGCCGATCGACCGGCGGCAGTCCGAACCCGACATCACAAAAAGCCGATCTTCCGGGCGAAGTAGTCGCTGTTCGGGTCGACGCCTATCGGCTCGGGCGACACGAAGGGCCGGGCCGCCTGGAAAACGACCATCGCCAGGAGCGCCGCCACCGATCCGCCGAGCGGCGCGGACAGCACGGCCAGGACCGGCGAGTAGCGCCAGAGCAGCGCGGCCGTGATCAGCAGCCCGAGACCGGACGCGATCACGATCCGAAAGATGCAGCATTCCGACGGTTGCATGCCCGTCTCCCAATCCACGAACCTTAATCACAGGTTGTTAACATCGATAAACATGCAACCGTGCCGTGTGTGCGTACTCTTCCACGCGGGCGATGGTCTGCGGATGTCCGCCCCGTACTTTGATCCTGTTCGAAGCTTGAGCGCAATGCGGGTGATTTGCGCCGGCTCGGCGCGGCCGAGTACGCGGCGCGACGCAGGCTTCGCAACGGCTGCCGATCCGGCGTGGCATCGGCTTTGCGACCGTGCTTTGCGCCATGCTGCGGTGCAGCGTGCGTACTCGCACGTCACGGCCGAGGTGGCATCACCACGTTTGATCGGACGCTGATCGCCACGCGGCCGGGCAGTTTTCGGACCGCGTCACCACAACCGAAAGAGGATACCGACCATGGAACTGAAGCCATTCAGCTACGCAATGATCGGGGCCTTCGCCTTCGGCCTCGTCGCCACCATCGTCGGTACGGCGAGCGCCATCGGGACCTTCTGATCACAACCTCGCTTCGCGTCGAGGCAACGGCGGCGGGGTGCATGTCCCGCCGCCATCATGTTCGCGGTGGAGTGGTTTGGAATTTCGTTGCGATCGGCCAATCCGGTCGGCATGGGTCGCCCGTATCCACCTGTGCTCGCGAGCGATCCCGCAGGGGCCGGTTCGTGCCATGAGATTACGCCGTTCGTCGCAGTGCCATCCGGACCGGAGAACCGCGACACCTTCGGGACGTTTGCCCTCTTATACGGTGAGGTTCGCATGTCCGCTCGGAACGCCGCTGCCGACCCTCTGACGAACAGCGGAAGCGGTATGGTTGCAGATCGACCGGGCATCGAACGGATCGACGATCGCCTTGGCCGAGCCTTCACGGATGACATCAGCCTGCCGCCGTTCGCGGTCGCGGAAGAAGAAACCGACGTGGGTCTGGCGCAGAGGGGCACGGGTGAGGCTGCGATCGTCCGCCGCGAAACTGAAATCTGAAAGTCTGTCCCGATGACCGACGACATCGACACGCAGGCCCAACGCATGCCGCAGGGAAAGCCGACGCCGGACGGCGCGGCGATCACCCCTCAGGACACCGTCGATGGCAAGACAAAGCCGGTCGACGGTCCAATGGACCGACCTGGCACGGAAGCCGAAGACGCGGCCCGTCAGGATAAGCCGTAACGTCGCTCGGCGCGCGCGACGCAAGCCGCCGCGTCAGAAGCGTCTCAGTCGAACGGCGATCGGTTGTCTCGGTCGCAATAGCATTCGAGTGTGGAAGCAAAGGTGCCGGGCGCGCCGTAGCGCTGCCCGGCAAGAGAGGCGCGGGGCGAAGCCCGGCATCGACCGGTCAGCCGGTCTTCTCGACCGCACCCGGCAGCACCAGCGGCGGCGTCTGCTGGTGCTGGATCACGCGCCAGACCTCGTGCGACAGCCAGCGATAGGTCGAGGTGCAGTTCGCTTGGTAGGTCTCGTCGCCGCGCGAAGCCTCGACGTGATAGGCGACCACGATCAGGCCCTCCTGCGGCCGGGCGATCTGACCCTTCGAGAACGCGACCTCGGTCCAGCGGGGGGTGTCGGCGACGGCCTCGATCGCCTGCGTGCCGCTGAGCACGAAGGGCGGGTGCGGCAGCACCATCAGGCAGGTCTCGTCGACCAGCTCGCGGTAGTGCTCGGGAGTCCCGTCCCAGAGGCTCTTCTCGAAAGACCAGACCCGATCGTCGTCCATGGTGTTCTCCTGCCGCGGGAGGAAGTCGATCGGAGAAGCGCGGGAGCACCGCTTCGTTCCGTGTCCCACCGTGGCACGCCCCGTGTCGCGACGACACGTCTCCCCATCGGGCAACAGCCTCGTCTACGTCACGCAGGTCGTCCACGCGGTGCGTCACCGATCGTGCGGTCGGCCGGCGAGCGGTCGCGTTGCTCCAAACACGATCTCGTACAGCGGCCGAAATCGGAGATCGGTGCGGTAGATCAGGTGAGAGAAGCATCGCTGTCTGAATTCGGCACAAATCGAATGGCATTGCTCTTGCCGAATCTTGGTGCGGCGGCCATCTCTCGTTCATTCACGGACGAGCATGGGTCCGCGATCCGGACTGCCAGACGATGACCACACGCACGACGGAACAGATCCTCGAGGTCGGCGGCCCCTTGAGCCGCCGGACGACGGTCATCGCCAACGTGCGCTGGTTCCGCCGGCTCGCTTGGCGGGCGCTCCGCGACGGCGCGCCGAGTAGCGAAGCGCGCGCGGCCAACGCCCGCGCCGCCGCCCGCATCCTCATCCGCCAGGCCAGGCGCGAGGCGCTGGTCGACCGGATGATCCGGGACGCGCAGACCGCGGACCTCTGAGCGACCGGCCCGAATCGTCTCCGGGTCGGTCGCAGTCCGGAAGGAGGGCGGCGCCTCGCCGCGCACATGTGCGAGGCGCGTCGATCAGGGCGCGGCGGGCGCCGGTGCGCTCGGCTGAAGCCAGGCCTTGAGCGCGTCGAGCCAGCCGGCGGGCAGCACCACCCAGTTCGGCAGCGCCGGCAGGACGTTGGCGGCCGAGCCGTTCCAGCGGCCGGCCAGGGTCTGGCGGCCTTGGGCGTCCATCTCGCGGATCTTGAGGTCTAGGATCTTCTCCTGGATCGGCAGCGTCTGCATCTGCACCTGCGCCGACTGCGCGTGCTTCATCGCCATGAAGCTCATGTCGATCGCCTTCTGGATCTCGGGGTTGTCGAAGGTCAGGCCTTCGGCATAGCCCAAGGTGGTCACCGTGATCCCCATCGGCTCGTAGACCCGGCGGACCTCCTTCTCGACAGCCTCGATGATCGCGACCTTGCCGTGGATCGCCTTGTCGGTGGTGCGTCGGCCGAACTCCTTGGCCATCGCCGCCTGGACCGTCCGGTGCACGTTCTAGTCGACGACCTCGGCCAGCGACTTGCCCTGGATCACGCGGGCGAAGTTCACCTGCGGATCGCTGGAATTGCCGCCCGCGGCCCGCGCGCCGAACCAGTAGACGAACTTGCTCGCATCCTCCTCCTTCACGAAGGCCGAGACCACGATCCCCGTGCGCAGGGTCACCGAACCGGCGGTCTCGAAGCGGATGCCCTGGTCGCGGACGGAGGTGCCGCGCTGGGTCGCACTCACCCATTCGCGCGAGACCGGCGACCGGTCGACGAGCATCAGCCGCGCGGCGGGGACGAAGTAGTCGTAGGCCCAGCCCGGGTTGCGGATCAGCGTATGCGGGATCTGGATCCGCTTCATCGCGACCTTGCGCTCGTTGAGGAACTGCTCGGACATGAAGGCCGCCTGGCCGGACTTCGTCTCGCCGACCTCGGGGATGAGGAACGCGGTCTGGTTCGGCAGGACCTCGACGAATTCGGGATAGTCGCGCGTGTCGTAATAGGCCTGCGCCGGCTCGGGTTGCCCCTCGATCAGGAGGCCCGCGACCGCGAGCCCGGCATATCCGGCGCCGCGCCGGCCGACGAGCCAGATCGCCGCGAGCGCCGCCACGGACAGGATCGCGGCGAGCGGGCCGGCGCCGTCCAGGGCGGTGGCGGCCCAGGCGGTCTCCGCCGCCGGCCAGTCGGAATCCTGGAATTGCCGGGCGGCAATGCGGCGCGCCTGCGCGGCGCCGAGCCGGTCGCCCGTGCCGCCGCGCAGGACGAGGAAGTCCACGCCGACGACGAGCGCCGTCAGCGCGATCCGAACGGAGATGTTCATGGGAGTGGGTCTGCAGCGAGACGTAAAACGCCCCAGATGGCCTTGGGCCGTCACCGTGGGCGGAGGGCGCTCCGGAGTCTCGCCGGGGCCGCGTCACGCGGTGTCCGCCGGCCGGAATGGCGGCGGACACCGGTTATGGTCGCCCTACCGCGTGTGCGCCGCAACACAATTGCGACGCCTGGAGCTTGCGGCGCCCGCAACGAAGCCATGCGAATCGTGCAGGGCGCCGAGAAGCTAACGGCCGAGCGAAGGACCGCCGGCGGCGCCGCCGGTGCCGGGCGGGCCGCTGGTCGGCGTCCCGCCGATGTTCACGTTCGGGGTCGTGCCGGGAACCGACATGTTGCTCGGGTTGGCCTCGTTGCCGCGGGTGATCGGGCTCGGCCCGAGGTCGCGCGCGCCGCCGCCGACGCCCCCGGTGCCGGGCGGGGGCGCGACGCCGGTGTTGCCGGCGCCCCCCGTCACGATCTGCGCCGAGGCGGGACCGGCCAGGATCAATCCGAGCGCGGAGGCGAGGGCGAGCGTCGTGCGGGTCATCGGTCTGTCCAGGTCCGGGGGCGGTCGCACCGATTCGGCGCAAGCGCACGGCAACGGGCGGAGACGCCGGAGGTTCATCCGGGCAGGGTGCGGACCCGCGAGCGCGGTCCCGCGTTCGAGGCTTCGAGACGGTGTTTCGCCCGTGCGGCGTCTCGAAGGACGAACCGGGCTGGTGGAGGAGACTGCGATGCGGCGTTCACTTCGTGCGGCCTGGCCGCTCGCGGCCCTGGCGATGGTGCTCGCGGGTGCTCCGAGCGCGTTCGCCCAGGCCGTCTCGGCCCCCCCGTCGGGCACCGCGACGGCGACGCCGGAGGACGCGATCCTGCTGACGGTCTTCCTGAAGCACGACCAGTCGCGGCCGCTCGCCGAGCTGAACGCGCAGCTGGCGCGGCAAGGCTTCTACAAGGCCTTCCCGCCGCCCGGCATCGAGGTGGTCTCCTGGAACGTCGTGATGGGCGTCGGCCAGATCGTGGTGCTGCGCCTGCCTGCGACCCGTCTTCGCGAGATCAATCGCGTGCTGGAGGACACCGCGTGGGGTGCCTACCGCACTGAATTCTTCCCGACCTACGACTTCAAGGCCGTCGGCCTCGGCGAGCACGAGAAGGCCCGGTAGTCCGTGCGGCCGAACATCGATCGGTCGGGCATTCGACAAGATCGGCGTCCGCCGATGCTGCGTTCGCGCCGCGCGCCACCGTAGGTCGGCAGGCCGATCCAAGCTCAAGATTTTCACGCGTGCCGCCAGGATCGCGCAGCCCGAGGACTCGCTTCGCGGAGCGCCCGATGCGGCATCTGCATCCGCGGTTTCAGTCCGGACTTGGACTGGAACCGCGTCCGTGGCATAATAGGCTCATGAGCGAGACATCAACGAACATCCATCCGTACTCCCTGGAGATCATTCCCCCGAAGGCCGACGGCGGTTCCTACCAGTGGGCCATCCGTAAGAACGGCAAGCTGACCCAGCGCTCCGACCGGAGCCTGCCCAGCGAGGCGAAGGCCCGCGAGAGCGGCCTGGGGCAGATCGAGAAGCTCCTGTCGGGCGTCGGCGACCGCTAAACGGTCGAACACGCATCAGCGTATTCAACGAAAGGCGCGGCGCGGACCTTACGGTTCGCGCCGTTCCGTTTTCCGGCACAACCCGTCGCCGATTTGGCACACGGGGTTCGACCGGAGATGGTTGCCAAGTCGGCGCCGGCGCCAATGTAATGTCGATGCTCGACACGAACCGCCAAGCCCAGCCCGTCGTCGCCAAGCCGGATGCGACGCCGACCCTCGACGCGTTGACCCGCCAGCGCCTCGGGCGCCACCTCCAGGCGCTCTACGAGCCGGTGATCGACGAAGCGCTCGATCCGCGCTTGGCCGAACTCATGCGGCAGCTCGACCACGACCGGCAGCTCGGGTCGTGAGGCTTCGTCCGACCGCGTGACGAGAGAAACCCGGCCGCCGCGCTTAGTAGTCCGAGCGGACCAACCGAGGCTTGCATGGTGCGGCGCGAAGGGCTATTTGTGCATTGCGGGATAGCGATGGCGTCGCCGTCCCGCTGCCCATCTTGGGCGTTTCCTCCCTAGACTTCGGGCCGCTCCTTTGGGGGCGGCCTTTTTTCTGCCCGGGGTCCGCCTCTTAGCGGCGACGGCATCCGCTCACAAGCACGATGGGGCGTCCTGCGAGGGCCGCCGCGATGACATCTCGGCGAGCGGAGGGCATCGAGCCGCGAGGGATGGCCGCCCGTTCGATGACCCAGCGCCCGAGCCTCGCTCAACAGACACGGCCACGACGATTCGAAAGGACCCGGCGCATGACCAACGTGATTCGCCCGACTTTCGGTCGCCCGCCGCAGCCCGACGCCGAGGTGCCCGAGGAGATCGCGCTCGAACCGCTGCGGATCTACGGCGAGGCGGCCGGCCACGTCGTCGCCCTGGTAGCCGATCCCGGCTCGCCGGCGGGAGAAGTGTTGAAAGTCGTCGTCGGGCCGCTCGTCGGCGACCGCGTCGAGGCCGTCGCGGTCCTGCCCCGGACGGAGGCCGGCGAGATCGATGCCGAACGTGTCGGCATGGCGGTGCTGCGCACGCTCGAGATGCTGGAATAGGGCCCCCGACGGCACTTGTGGGAGGCGCGCGCATCCCCAAGCCGACCGCGATCGGCTAGCGTGACGGCCGATCGGAGGACCGGCACGCGGGCCTCGAAATTCCAGCCACGGACGGGTCGCCGATGCCAGCCCTCGATTCGTTGCACGATCGCCTGCGGGCGGCACCCGGCCTCCATGATCCGGGCACCGCCGCCGCGCGCCTCGGCGACGTCGAGCCCGCCTTTCCGCCGCGGTTCGTCACGCCGCCGATGCGCGCGCTCCTCCTCGGGATCGCCGACCACGCCCCCTTCCTGTGGCGGCTGATCGCACAGGCGCCGGACCGGTTCGTGGCGTTGGCGGGGCAGGCCCCGGAGGCGGCGGACGCGGCGATCACGACACGGCAGCGGGTCGCCGGGCGTGCGGGCGGAACCAGGCCGGACCTCGCCGCGATCGGGCAGGTCCTTCGGCGCAACCGCGCGGAGCACGCCCTGCTCGTGGCGCTCGCCGACCTCGGCGGCCTGTGGGACTTGGCCACCGTGACGAAGGCCCTGTCGGACTTCGCCGACGCGTCGGTCGGCGCCGCCGCCGACGCGCTCCTGCTCCAGGCCGCGGGCACGGGGAAGTTTCGCCCGGCCGACCCCGAGGCCCCCCAAGCCGGCTCGGGCCTCGTGGTCCTGGGCCTCGGCAAGCTCGGCGGGGGCGAGCTCAACTATTCCAGCGACGTCGACCTGATCATGTTCTTCGACGCCGCCGTCGCGCCGCTCGGCGAGAACGTCGAGGCGAAACCGTTCTTCGCCAAGCTCGCGCAGGGCATCGCGAAGCTCCTGGAAGAGCGCACGTCCGAGGGCTACGTCCACCGCGTCGACTACCGGCTGCGGCCCGATCCCGGCTCGACAGCGGTCGCGCTCTCCACCGACTTCGCCTTCGACTACTACCAGTCGCTCGGCCAGAACTGGGAGCGGGCGGCCTTCATCAAGGCGCGGCCGATCGCCGGAGACCGCGCCGCCGGGGCACGGTTCCTCGCCGAGCTGACGCCCTTCATCTGGCGCAAGTACTTCGATTTCGCCGCCATCGCCGACATCCACGCGATGAAGCGCCAGATCCACATGGTGCGCGGCCACGAGGCGCTGGCGGTGGGCGGCCACGACATCAAGCTCGGCCGCGGCGGCATCCGCGAGATCGAGTTCTTCGTGCAGACCCAGCAACTGGTCTTCGGCGGCAGGCGGCCCGAATTGCGCGGCAGCCGCACGGTGCCGATGCTCGGCGCGCTGACGCAGGCCGGCTGGATCGACGCCGCCGCCCACGACGAGCTCGCCGCGGCCTACGCGTTCCTGCGCACGATCGAGCATCGCCTGCAGATGCGGCGCGACGAGCAGACCCAGCGCCTGCCGCTCGACGGCGACGACCTCGCAGCCTTCGCGCGGTTCTGCGGCTTCGAGACCCGCGCCGCGTTCGAGGCGGCGCTCCTGCGCCATGCCGGCCGGGTGCAGGCGCATTACGTCCTGCTGTTCGAGACCGCGCCGAGCCTGTCGGCAGAGGTCGGCGACCTCGTCTTCAGCGGCAGCGAGGACGATCCCGCCACGCTGGCGACCTTGGCGGCCCTCGGCTTCACCGATCCGGCCCGTACCCTCGAGACCGTGCGCGGCTGGCATTTCGGGCGCCGGCCCGCGGTGCGGACCGCCCGCGCCCGCGCCGTGCTGACCGAGCTTCTGCCGAGCCTGCTCCAGGCGCTCGGCGGCACCGCGGAGCCGGATGCGGCGCTCAACACCCTCGACCACGCCTTCGCCCGGATGCCGGACGCGTCCGAGCTCCTGACGATCCTGCTGGCGCACGAACGCCTGCGCCTGCTGTTCTCCGACATCCTCGGCACCGCGCCGCGGCTGGCCGCTACCGTCGGGACCGGCCCGCACGTGCTCGACGCGGTGCTCGACCCGGACTTCGTCGCGCCGACGACCGATCCAGCCGCGGTCGCCGCGCAGTACGCGGCGCTGGTCGGCAGCCCGGCCGACCACGAGACCTTCCTCGACCGCAGCCGCGACGCCGCCCGGCAACTGCGCTTCGTCACCGGCGCGCGCCTGCTCTCGGGCATCCTGTCGGCGGCCCAGGCCGGCGAGGCCTATTCGACGATCGCCGAAGCTGCGGTCACTGCGAGCCTCGCAGCGGTCGAGCGCGTCTTCGCCGCGGAATACGGCGCCGTTCCGAAGGGGCGCTGCGCGATCCTCGCCATCGGCCGCCTCGGCTCGCGCCAGCTCACGGCGGAGTCCGACCTCGACCTCGTGATCGTCTACGACTTCGACCCCGAGGACCGGACCACGACGGGACGGCGGGCGATCGACGCGGTGGTGGCCTACAACCGCCTCGCACAACGGCTCTACGCGGCGCTGACGGTCCAGACCCGCCGCGGTGGTCTCTACGCCGTGGACCTCCGCCTGCGGCCCGGCGGCGAGCACAGCCCGACGGCGGTGCAGGTCCGCGGCTTCCTTGCCTACCACCGGAGCGAGGCCGAGGTCTGGGAGCACATGGTGCTGACCCGGGCGCGGGTGATCGCGGGCGACCCGGGCCTCGGCGCCGAGATCGAAGCCGGTATCCGCGAGACGGTGGCGCAGGTCCGCGACGCCGGTGCGGTGTGCCGGGCGGCGCGGGACATGCGCGGGCTGGTCGCGCGCGAGAAGGGCCATCGCGGGCCGCTCGACCTCAAGATGGCGCCGGGCGCCCTGCTCGACCTCGAGTTCCTCGCCCAGGCCCTGGTGCTCGGCCATGCGCACGAGCAGCCAGCGCTCGTCGGCGCCACCGCCGACGCGGTGCTGGAGCAGGCCGGCGCGAGCGGAGTGCTTCCCGTCGACGCCGCCGGGCGGCTCGCCGACGCCTATCGCCTGTTCGATGCCGTGCATCACTGGCAGCGCCTCGTCGGCGCGGACGGGACGGCGCCGTCGCGCGGCGCCCTGGCCCGGATGGCCACCGCGATGGGCGTGCCGAGCGCCGAGACCCTGGTGGCGCAGATCCAGGCCGAGCGTCGCGCAACCCGGAAGACCCTCCTCGGACTCCGCCGCGCGACGGACTGATCTCGCCGTCACGAATTGTGCCTCTCAGTTGCACATCTGCGATAGTTACAAGCATTGGGTTGTGGTAGGCCGACGCAATCCTGTCGTTTCGGCTTCACCCGTGGTGTCGCAAGGTCGGAGACCATCGTGAACGACGCCCCGCGCCCCGCCGACCTCACCACCTTCGCCAACGCGGCTCCGGGCCCGAGACAGCGACAGTTCGCCGGCCTGGTCTGCCTCGCCTTCGCCGCGCTGTCGCTCGCGCTGCTCCCGTTCGTCGGGCAGCCGATGGCGCCGATGCCGGGATTCGTCGCGAGCCATCAATCGGCGCTCACGGTGGTCTACGCGGTCACCACGGCGCTGTTCTTCGCGCAGTACCGGCGCACCCGCTCGGTGCCGCTGCTGCTGCTCTCGTCGGGCGGCCTGTACGTCACGCTGATCGTCGCGATCCAGCTCCTGAGCTTCCCGAACGTCTTCGGCACGGGTCGCATCCTCGGGTCGTCGCCGGCCACGACGACGTGGCTCTGGACCCTGTGGCACCTCGGGCCGCCGCTGTTCGCACTGCCCTACGCGATCATGGAAGGCGACGGCCGACACCGGTCGATCGCCCCCGAACGATCCGCATCCGTCGGGATCGCCGCGGCCGTCGCGGTAGCGGTGGCGGTCGCCGGTTTGACCTACCTCGTGGTCGCCCAGGTCGACCGGCTGCCGACCACCGTGGTCGGCGACGACTACTGGTCGCTCACCACCTCCGGCGTCGGGCCGGGGGTCGCCCTGCTCACAATGCTCTCGCTCGCGATCCTGTGCTGGACGACGCGCCTGCGCAGCCTGCTCCAGCTCTGGCTCGCGGTCTCGCTGTTCCTGCTCCTCCTCGACAACCTCGTGACGCTGACGGGCGCGTCCCGCGGCAGCGTCGGCTGGTTCTCTGGGCGGATCGAGGCGCTGATCTCAGGCATCGTCGTGCTGTGCGCGTACCTGCACAAGGTGGACCTGCTCTACGGACATGCCGAGCGCATCGCCGAGGCGCGCGAGCGCCAGCGCGCCGACCTCCAGGTCGCCCGCGACCACCTCGCCATCGCGCTCGAAGCCGCCGACATGGGCGACTGGGAGTTCGACCTCGGCTCCGGCGTGTCGCGGCGGAGCCTGCGCCACGACGCCATCTTCGGTTACGACGCCCTGCAGCCGCGCTGGGACGTGGCGACGACCCTCGCGCACGTCCTCCCCGAGGATCGCGCGGTCGCCGAGGCCGCCTTCACCACCATCGCGACCGTGGGATCCCTGGACCTGCAATGCCGCATCCGGCGCGCGGGCGACGGGGCGACGCGCTGGATCGAGCTGAAGGGCCGGGCGATGCGCGACGAGGCCGGCCGCGCGACCGCGCTCGCCGGGATCGTCGTCGACACCACCGCGCGCCAGGACGCCGACGACCGCCTGAACCAGGCGCAGAAGATGGAGGCGATCGGCCAGCTCACCGGCGGCGTCGCCCACGACTTCAACAACCTGCTGACCATCGTCATCGGCAACCTCGACATGATCGTCCGCCGCCCCGCCGACGCGCAGCGGGTGGAGCGCCTCGCCGGCTCGGCGATGACTGCGGCCCGGCGCGGCGCCGAGGTCACCGAGAAGCTGCTGTCGTTCTCGCGCCGGCAGGTGCTGCGCCCCGAGACGGTCAACCCGAACCGTTTGCTCAAGGATTTTCGCACCCTGCTGGAGCGCGCCGTCGGCGAGACCATCGCCGTGACGTTCGACCTCGACGCCGCCCTCGATCCGGTGCGGCTCGACCCCGGCCAGTTCGAGAGCGCGATCCTCAACCTCGCGGTCAACGCCCGCGACGCGATGCCGTCCGGCGGCCGCCTGACGATCCGCACCGAGAACCTGACGGTGACGGATGAGGACGGCGCGGCGCTGCCGGACCTCGCGCCGGGGCAGTACGTCCACGTCGCGGTCGGCGATTCCGGCCAGGGCATGGATGCCGGCACCGCCGCCCGCGCCTTCGAGCCGTTCTTCACCACCAAGGAGGTCGGCAAGGGCACCGGCCTCGGCCTCAGCCAGGTCTACGGGTTCGCGCGCCAGGGCGGCGGGCAGGTGCTGCTGCGAAGCGAGGTCGGCGCGGGCACCACCGTGTCGATCTACCTGCCGCACTCGAAGGAGGTCGCCGCGCCAGCCCGGCCCGAGGGGCCGATGCCGCTGCGCCGCGCCACCGACGGCGAGGTGATCCTCGTCGTCGAGGACGAGCCGGCGGTGCTCGACATGGCGGTCGAGAGCCTGAGCGAGCTCGGCTACCGCACCCTGACCGCGACCCATGCCGCCGAAGCGCTCGCCCGGCTGAAAGGGCCGGAGCGGGTCGACATCCTGTTCTCAGACGTGGTGATGCCGGGCGGGATGAACGGGGTGCAGCTCTCGGTCGAGGCGCGCCGGCTCCGGCCCGGCCTCCGGGTGCTGCTCGCCTCCGGCTACACCGCCTCCGCCTTCGGCGAGGACGGCCTGCCCGCCGACCTGCCGCTGCTCAACAAGCCCTACGGCCGCGAGGACTTGGCCGACAAGCTGCGGGTGGTCATGGGGCGGCGCTGAGGCGCGCCCGCCGGTCGAGGAACCACGCCAGCGCGATCATCGCCGCGAGGCCGGCGACGTTGACGCCGACCTGCAGCGGCCAAGTCGGCCCGAAGGTGCGGTAGCTGATCCGGCCGATCAGCGCCGCGAGGCACCCGAGCGCGAACACCTCCAGGGAGTGGCGCCCGCACAGCTCGAGCCAGCGCAGGCGCGGGCTCGTGGTGAGGGCGTAGACGCGGGGAGACCCGAACAGCAGATAGATCACCGCCAGGATGTGGAGCAGCCGCAGCGGGGCGACGTGGCCCTTGTCCGGCGGCGCCATGGCGACGAGACTCAGGTCCGGCAGGTTCCAGGCGCTCCAGGGCGCGGCCTGCAGCAGCGAGACGGCGAGCATCAGCCAGCACGCGGCCCTCAGCCAGGCACGGCGCGGCAGCAGGCCGTCGCCGCCCCGAATGGCGGCGGACAGCGCCATCCCGATCGCGAACAGGAACTGCCAGGCGAACGGGTTGAAGTACCAGCCGTCGTCGGCCGCGGCGTTGGGCAGGTTGAAGGCCGGGTCGAGGTTGGCGAGCAGCCAGATCAGGGCCGAGACGCCGAGCACGCCCCAGACGCTCCGGCGCATGCCGGCATAGTAGAGCGGGAAGGCGGCCAGCAGCACGATGTAGAGGGGCAGGATGTCGAGGTAGTTCGGCAAGGCGTTGAGCAGCAGCCCGCGCCACAGGCCGGACCACAGCCCCATCTGCAGCAGCGGCGCGACTCCGAAGCGGGGGACGAGGCCGGTCGCGTCCATCCAGGCCCGCACGATCAGCAGGGTGGCCAGCAGGAGAGCCGCCTGGAAGAGGTAGATGCGCAGGCACCGCCGTGCGACGCGCTTCAGGGTTTCGATCGTGCCGGCGCGGCGGAACAGGCCGCCATAGGCGGCCATCGCCGAGTATCCGGCAAACAGCACGAAGAGCTCCGCGGCGTCCGAGAAGCCGAGATTGTGCGGCGTGATCAGCGCCGGCGCGTTGTTGGGGATATGGTCGACGAAGATGATCAGCAGGGCCAGGCCGCGCAGCACGTCGATGCGCGGGTCGCGCTTGCGCGACGCGGGAGCGGGATCGGTCACGCGGGCAGTCGGTCGGGGGCGCAGGGCATCAGACTCTCGTCGGGCGGGTTCGCACCCTGTCGCATGCCGCGCGCCAAGTGATCCAGCGCGCATCACGGGCCTCCGGTCACGATGTGGTCGTCGATGGCCCTGGAAGGGCAGGGCACGGGCCCCGCGCCGCCGCGTTACAAAGGGGCGCATCGGCGATCTTGCGCAGCGACCGGAAGAGGCCGCATGACAGAAAGCGGCAAGATAATACGTTTCAGCCGCCGTCCCCCCTCTGGTATATTGCATACCTGAGCAATCGATGCATGATGCATCCACGCGAACCGAGAGTCGCAGGCGGAGGAAACCGGGATGGAACGTCAGGACGCCCCTGCGGCGAAATGGTGGCAGCTCGCCTTCGGCGTGCTCTGCATGGCGATGATCGCCAACCTCCAATACGGCTGGACGCTGTTCGTCGACCCGATCGATGCCCAGCATCATTGGGGCCGGGCCTCGATCCAGCTCGCCTTCACCGTCTTCGTCGCCACCGAGACCTGGCTCGTCCCGGTCGAGGCCTGGTTCGTCGACAATTACGGACCCAAGATCGTCGTCGCCTTCGGCGGCGTGATGATCGCGCTGGCCTGGGTAATCAACGCCTATGCCGGCTCGCTGCCGATGCTCTACCTCGGCGCGGTGGTCGGCGGCATCGGCGCCGGGTCGGTCTACGGCACCTGCGTCGGCAACGCGCTGAAGTGGTTCCCGGATCGCCGGGGCCTCGCCGCCGGCGCCACCGCCGCCGGGTTCGGCGCGGGCGCCGCGATCACGGTGGTGCCGATCGCGAAGATGATCGCGTCGAGCGGCTACCAGAGCGCGTTCCTCACCTTCGGCCTGATCCAGGGCGCGGTGGTGGTGTTCCTCTCGGTGTTCCTGCGCAAGCCGAGGAGCGCGGCCCCGGTGCAGCGCAAGCGCCACAACCTGCCACAGAGCAAGGTCGACCGCACCCCGAGCGAGACCGTGCGCACCCCGGTCTTCTGGGTGATGTACGCGATGTTCGTGATGGTCGCCGCCGGCGGCCTGATGGCGGCGGCGCAGATCGCGCCGATCGCCCACGACTTCCACGTCGCCGACGTGCCGGTGAGCATGCTCGGCCTGACGATGGCGACGCTGACCCTGGCGATCTCGCTCGACCGGATCTTCGACGGGTTCGGGCGCCCGTTCTTCGGCTGGGTCTCCGACCAGATCGGGCGCGAGAACACGATGTTCATCGCGTTCTCGACCGCGGCGGTCGCGGTGCTGCTGCTGCTCAGCTACGGCACCATCCCGATCGTGTTCGTGCTGGCGACGGCCCTGTACTTCGGCGTGTTCGGCGAGATCTACTCGCTGTTCCCCGCCACCTGCGGCGACACCTTCGGCTCGAAGTTCGCCACCAGCAACGCCGGCCTGCTCTACACCGCCAAGGGCACCGCCTCGTTCCTGGTCCCCTTCGGCAGCCTCGTGGCGGCGGCCTACGGCTGGTACGCGGTGTTCGGCATCATCGTCGCCCTGAACCTCACCGCGGCGGCTTTGGCGATCTTCGTGCTCAAGCCGATGCGGGCGCGCTACCTCGCCCTCGACGCGACCGTGTCCGTGCCGAAGGCCGAGCCGATCCGGATCGCCTGACACCGGCGGGCCGGCGCCTCGCGCCGGCCCCGCCTCCGACGCCCGCCTCGTCGACCCGCCCCATCGACACCCCCTATCGACATCCCCGTGGCGCGGGTCCTGCGACCAGCCCTCCGAGGCCGAGACCTCGGAGAGGCCCAACAACCATCCATTCGGGAGGCCGAGATGCCCGCGCACGCTCAAGTCATCGACATGCATACCGCCGACGTGAACATGGCCGAGGCCGACACCCAGCCTGCGCTGACCGACGGGTTCCACCTCGTCATCGACGCGCTGAAGCTCAACGACATCAACACGATCTACGGCGTGCCGGGCATCCCGATCACCGATCTCGGGCGCCTCGCCCAGGCCGAGGGCATCCGGGTGATCTCGTTCCGGCACGAGCAGCATGCCGGCAACGCGGCGGCGATCGCCGGCTTCCTCACGAAGAAGCCGGGCATCTGCCTCACGGTCTCGGCGCCGGGCTTCCTCAACGGCCTGACGGCTTTGGCCAACGCCACCACCAACTGCTTCCCGATGATCCTGATCTCGGGCTCGTCCGAGCGCGAGATCGTCGACCTGCAGCAGGGCGACTACGAGGAGATGGACCAGCTCGCCATCGCCAAGCCCCTGTGCAAGGCGGCCTTCCGCGTGCTGCACGCCGCCGACATCGGCATCGGCGTAGCCCGCGCGATCCGCGCCGCCTGCTCCGGCCGTCCCGGCGGCGTCTACCTCGACCTGCCGGCCAAGCTCTTCGCGCAGGTGATGGACGCCGAGGCCGGCGCGAAGTCGCTGGTCAAGGTGATCGACCCGGCGCCCGCCCAGATCCCGGCGCCGGAGGCGATCGCGCGGGCGCTGGCCGTGCTGAAGACCGCCGAACGCCCCCTGATCATCCTCGGCAAGGGCGCCGCCTACGCGCAGGCCGACGAGGCGGTCCGCGCGCTGGTCGAGACCAGCGGCATCCCCTACGTGCCGATGAGCATGGCCAAGGGCCTCCTGCCCGACACCCACCCGCTCTCGGCCGGCGCCGCGCGCTCGACGGTGCTGAAGGAGGCCGACGTCGTGCTCCTGGTCGGCGCCCGGCTGAACTGGCTGCTCTCGCACGGCAAGGGCAAGACCTGGGGCGCCCCGGGCTCCAAGAAGTTCATCCAGATCGACATCGAGCCGCGCGAGATGGATTCGAACGTCGAGATCGTCGCGCCGGTCGTCGGCGACATCGGCTCCTGCGTCGCGGCGCTGCTCGACGGGATGAAGGGCGGCTGGCCGGCGCCGCCCGCGGCCTGGACCGAGACGATCAAGGCGAAGAAGGACGCCAACATCGCCAAGATGGGCCAGCGCCTCCTGAAGAACTCGACCCCGATGGACTTCCACGGCGCGCTCGGCGTGCTGCGCACGATCATCAAGGAGCGGCCGGACGCGATCCTCGTCAACGAGGGCGCCAACACCCTCGATCTCGCCCGCGGCGTCATCGACATGTACCAGCCGCGCAAGCGCCTCGACGTCGGCACCTGGGGGATCATGGGCATCGGCATGGGCTTCGCCGTGGCGGCGGCCGTCGAGACCGGCAAGCCGGTGCTCGCGGTCGAGGGCGACTCAGCCTTCGGCTTCTCCGGCATGGAGGTCGAGACGATCTGCCGGTACGACCTGCCGGTCTGCATCGTGGTGTTCAACAACAACGGCATCTATCGCGGCACCGACGTGAACCCGTCGGGCGCGGCCGACGTGGCGCCGACCGTGTTCGTGAAGGACGCGCGCTACGACAAGATGATGGAGGCCTTCGGCGGCGTCGGCGTCAACGTCACGACGCCGGATGCGCTCCGCGAGGCGGTCAACGCGGCGATGGATTCGGGCCGTCCGACCCTGATCAACGCGGTGATCGACCCCTCTGCGGGCACCGAGAGCGGCAACATCGGCAGCCTCAACCCGCAGAGCACCGTGAAGCGGAAGTAAGTGCAGCCGGGCGAAGAGCGGGAGGGCGGTCGCCGCCCTCCCGCGACCATGGGAGCCGACGCGATGATCGATCCGCGCCTCGTCGGCCGCATCGCCTTCGCGCACCGGCTCCCCGTGAAGCCGCCGCTACCGCCGGGGCGTCACCCGCTTGGGCTGTTTCCGGAGCGCGACGCGATCCTCCACGTGCCGGCCCGGATCGACCCGCGAAGGGCCACGCCCTTGGCGGTGCTGTTCCACGGCGGCGGGGGCGGCGCGGAGAAGATCCTGCCGATGCTGGAAGCCCACGCGGAGGCGCGCGGGTTCCTGCTGCTGGCCCCGCAATCGCTGTTCCCGACCTGGGACCTCGTCATCGCCGGCCACGGGCCCGACCGCGAGCGCCTCGAAGCCGCGCTCTCCGAGGTCGGATCGCGCTTCCTGCTCGATCCGTCGCATCTGGCCTTCGCCGGCCATTCGGACGGCGGTAGCTACGCCCTGTCCTCGGGGCTGACCAACGGGGACGTCGTCACCCACGTCATCGCCTCGTCCGCCGGCTTCCTGAGCGTGCAGGTCCAGACCGGGGCGCCGCGGGTCTTCGTCTCGCACGGCACCCGGGACGCGCAGATCGCGGTCGCGCATGGCGGCCGCAGCCATGCCGCGCAGCTCGAACGGGCCGGCTACGACACCACCTACGTCGAGTACGACGGCCCCCACGCCTACGACCCGGCGGTGGTGGCGCAGGCCGTCGCCTTCTTCCTCGACGTGCCGAACCCGGCCTGACGCGCCCTCGGATCAGGCCGGCGCCAGCATCCGCGGCGTCGGCACCTCGGCCTGGTGCCGCGTGGCGTCGGTGAGCAGGGCCGCGACGAGGTCGCCCTGCGAGACGATCCCGACGAGGCGGTCGTCCGGCCCGACCACCGGCAGATGGTGCAGGCCGAGCCCAGACATCTGCAGCACGACCTCGCCGATCGGGCTGTCCGGCCGCAGCGTCACGACAGGGCTCGTCATGATGTCCTCGACCGAGCCGTGCGGGGCGCGCCCGCGGGCCGCGGTCAGGCGCAGGCGGCGGAGGAGCCCGAGGCGCGGCCCGCGTGGGTCCCACGCCGCCTTGTCGAGGAGGTCGGTCTGCGTGACGATGCCGACCACCCGGGCACTCTCGTCGGTCACCGGCAGGACCTTGATGTGGTGGCGGCGCAGAAGGGCGAGCGCATCCATCAGCGGCGCGTGGGGGGCGATCGCCACCACGTCGCGGGTCATGATCGCGGCGCAGTCCGTCTGGCCCGAGCGACGGCGGGTGGCGCGGAGCTGCGCCTGCCGCAGGATCGCCTCGAGGTCGCTGCGCCCGACATCGAGGATCTGGTCGAAGTCTTCCAGCGCCGCATCGAGGTCCTCGCCGCTGAAGCCCAGCGGCGCGGCGACGGGATCGGTGCGGCCGGGCGCGGGCGCGATGCCGGGATGCGGGTAGGGGCGGCCGGTGAGGTTGTTGAAGAGGAGCGCCGCGGCGAGCAGCAGCAACGAGTTCACGCCGACCGGCCAGAGCACGAAGCCGTAGCCGAGGTCGTGGATCGCCGGGCCGCCCAGCACCGCGGTGAGCGCGACCGCGCCGCTCGGCGGGTGGACGCAGCGCAGCGCCATCATCGACCCGACGGCTCCGGCGATGGCCAGCGCCGCCGCCAGGATCGGATCGTGCACGAGCGCCGCGACGCTCACGCCGACGAGGGCCGCCACGAGGTTTCCGCCGACGATCGACCAGGGCTGCGCCAGCGGGCTCGCGGGCACGGCGAACAGCAGCACCGCGGAGGCGCCCATCGGCGCGATCAGGAAGGGCAGGGCGGTGGTCGGCCCCAATGCCCAGGCCGCGAGCGCCCCGGTGACGAGGATGCCGAGCATTGCGCCGAGCGCCGAGCGGGCGCGTTCCCGCAGGCTGAGCGGCGTCGCCGCCGGAACGAACCGGCGCCAAAGTGGCTGCATGGATCCGAGCCTTCGCGTGTTTTAGGGACGCGCCATTCCGACACCCGCGAAGGCCGCCGTCGTCGCACCGCCGGCAGGATCAAGCGCGGGTCCCTTCTCCCAGGGGGAAGGACAGGATGAGGGGCGTGACATGTCCGGTTAGGTCACGCCCCTCACCCCAACCCTCTCTCCCCGGGAGAGGGGGCCGGTCGGTGCTTCGCGCGATCAATTTGATAGCTCCGAAGCAGCAGCAATGGATACGGCGGAAGCCGCCCCCGAGTCCTCTCGGACCGGAAGCGGCTTCGCTAGCTCGTCGAACCGGTCAGACCGCGCGGGCCTGGTGCAGTTCTTCGATCTGCTGCTGGGTGTATCCGAGGTCGACCAGCACCTCGTCGGTGTGCTCGCCCAGCAGCGGCGAGGACTTGATCTCGACGGTCATGTCCGAGAACTTGATCGGGCTTCCGACCGTCAGGTACGAGCCGAGATGGGGGTGGGGCACCTCGACGACCGTGCCGCTGGCGCGAAGGCTCGGATCGACAGAGATCTCCTTCATCGACATCACCGGCGCGCAGGGGATGTCGAACTTGCGCAGGATGTCGACCGCCTCGAACTTGGTCTTGTCGGCGAGCCATTCCTCGATCGTGCCGAAGATGTCCATGATCTTGTCCTGGCGGGCGGACGCGGTCTTGTAGGCCGGATCGTCGATCCACGCCTCCTTTCCGATCGCCCGGCAAATCGGGGCCCAGGCATGGCCCTGGATCGTGAAGTAGATGTAGGCGTTCGGGTCGGTCTCCCAACCCTTGCACTTCAGCACCCAGCCGGGCTGGCCGCCGCCGCCGGCGTTGCCGCCGCGCGGCACCACGTCCGTGAACGTGCCGTGCGGGTATTGCGGGTATTCCTCCAGATAGCCGAGCGCATCGAGGCGCTGCTGGTCGCGCAGCTTCACGCGGCAGAGGTTCAGCACCGAATCCTGCATCGACACGGCGACCTTCTGGCCCTTGCCGGTCTTGTTCTTCTGGTGGAGCGCCGTGAGGATGCCGATGGCCAGGTGCATGCCGGTGTTGGAATCACCGAGCGCCGCGGCGCTGACGGTGGGCGGCCCGTCCCAGAAGCCGGTGGTGGAGGCGGCCCCGCCCGCGCATTGGGCCACGTTCTCGTAGACCTTCAGGTCCTCGTAGTGGTGGCCGTCGGAGAAGCCCTTCACCGAGGCGACGATCATGCCCGGGTTGAGCTCGTTGATCCGCGGCCAGGAGAAGCCCATCCGGTCCAAGGCGCCGGGGCCGAAGTTCTCGACGAGCACGTCGGACTCGGCGATCAGCTTCTCCAGGACCTGCTTGCCCTCGGGGGTCTTGGTGTCGAGGGTCAGCGAACGCTTGTTGGAGTTCAACATCGTGAAGTAGAGCGCATCCGCGCCCTCGACGTGGCGCAGCTGGTTGCGGGTGACGTCGCCGGAGCCGGGGCGCTCGACCTTGATCACGTCGGCCCCGAACCAGGCCAGAAGCTGCGTGCAGGCCGGACCGGCCTGGACGTGGGTGAAGTCGATGATCTTGATCCCCTCGAGTGGCTTGCTCATCGTCGGCTTTTCCTCTCTTCGCGTGGACGGATGGCGACGCCGACCCTGGATCGGTGACGCACTCGGTGATCGAAGGCCGGGCTCATCTTCGGAGCCTCGGTCGGCGGTCACGTTGCTCTCGGCCGGATCTGCTCTCGCTTGCGAAAACCGGCCTTGACCTTGAATTCGTTGCCCGTTCCCGACGGGAGATCTTGATGATTGCTCAGGCTTCGAGCTCGGCGATGCGGCGGCGCATCGCCCGCTCCGCGGCCCAGCGTTCGGTCTCGTCGCGGATCACGGCGGTGATGCCGGTGACGGTCTCGTCCGCGTCGAACAGCATGCTCACGGTGAACGCGATCGATAGCGAACGACCGTCCTTGTGCAGGGCCGGCACGCGCAGCACCTCGGCGCCGTAGCGCGTCACCCCCGTCCGCATGGTCTTGTGGTAGCCGTCCCAGTGGCGCTGGCGGTGCCGGTCGGGCGTGATCAGGTCGAGCGTGCGCCCGATCGCCTCCTCCGGCGTGAACCCGAAGATGCGCTCCGCCGCGGCGTTCCACACGACGATCGCGCCGTCGGCGTCAGAGACCACGATCGCGTCGCCGGCATTCGAGACCATTTGTTCGAAGTCGATCGCCCGAGACATGCAAGACGCTCATCGTTCCAGGACCCGTCGTCCGCCGCCGGTGGGCGAGGTCGTCGGTCGCGCGACCCGCGGGGGATGACGGCCGCGAGCGGAAGGCGGGATCAGCGGTCGGGAATTCGGCCAGGCATGGAAGCTCTCCCTGCGGCGGAGGCGGGCGGGGCTCGCGATCGTTGAGAACGATCCGGCCTCGGCTCGATTCCTTATATGGTATGTGGTATGCCAGAGCGGAAATCGCGTCAAGGCATGCGGAGCCGGCCCGGCGGCGCTTCGGTTTCAAATCGCGGATCTGTCAGGGGCAAGTCTGTCAGAGGAGGGGCCGGAACGCGGGGCGCGGCCGGGAATTCGGCAGGGTGGGGAGGACGCGGGATGACGGCGGCGCCGAGCATCACGATCACGCAGGTCGGCGACTACGTCTTCAGCGTGGATTTCAGTAAGGCCCTGCCGGCCCTGCGGGTCGACGAGGCGGAGCCGATCGGCGGTGGGACCGGGCCGAACCCAGAGCAGTTGCTGATCGCCGGCGTTGCGAACTGCCTGTGCGCCAGCCTCGTCTTCGCATTGGGCAAGTTCCGCCAGGACGGAGGCGGCGTCTCGGCCGAGGCCACCTGCCGCATCGGGCGCAACGACGACGAACGCCTGCGCATCGTCGGCGTCGACGTGCGGATCATCCTGGGCGCCACCGCCGCCGACATGCCGCGGATCGACCGGGTCCTCGACCAGTTCCAGCGGTTCTGCACCGTGTCCGAGAGCGTGAAGCTCGGCATTCCCATCGCCGTCTCGGTGCGTGACGGCACGGGGGCGCAACTGACGTAACCGGCGGTTCGAAGAACCCGCCGACTATCATGAAAGGAACCGCCATGTCGGACATGCACAGGGACGGCGCCGAGGCGCCGGAGGCGCTGGCCCGCCTGTTCAACCAGCGTGCGAACGCCGGCGACGTGGAAGGCCTCGTCGCGCTCTACGAGCCGGAGGCGGTGCTGGCCGCCGGCCGGGTCGTCGCCAGCGGGCACGCCGAGATCCGCGCCTTCTACGCGGACCTGCTGGCCCGCCGTTCCGAGTTTCCGGCCGCCGAAATCCTGCCCCCCTTACGCAACGGCTCGATCGCGATGACCTTCGCGCGGCTGCCCAACGGCACGCTCTCGGTCGAGACCGCCCGCGAGCAGGCGGACGGGACCTGGCGCTGGGTCATCGACCAGTTGAAGATCAAGCCGACTGAGAGTTAGGCGCGGTAGTAGTCGCGGTACCACCGCACGAACCGCTCGACGCCGGCCTCGATCGGCGTCGCGGGGGCAAAGCCGACGGCGGCGGAGAGGTCGTCCACGTCGGCATAGGTGGCCGGCACGTCGCCGGCCTGCATCGGCAGCATCCGGCGCACCGCCTTCACCCCGAGGCACGCCTCCAGCACGTCGATCAGGTGGAGAAGCTGCACCGGCCGGTTGTTGCCGACGTTGTAGATCCGGTAGGGCGCGAGGCTCGTGCCGGGATCGGGGCGTACGCCGTCCCAGGCGGGGTTCGGGGCAGCGATGCGCTCAGCCACCCGCACGACGCCGTCCACCACGTCGTCGACGTAGGTGAAGTCGCGCTGCATCAGCCCGTTGTTGAACACCGAGATCGGCTCGCCCGCCAGGATCGCCCGGGTGAACAGGAACAGGGCCATGTCGGGCCGGTACCAGGGCCCGTAGACCGTGAAGAAGCGAAGGCCCGTGGTCGGCAGCCGGTAGAGGTGGCTGTAGGAATGCGCGAACAGCTCGTTCGCCTTCTTGGTCGCCGCGTACAGGCTGACCGGATGGTCGACGTTGTCGTGGACCGAGAACGGCATCTTGGTGAGCGCGCCGTAGACCGAGCTCGACGAGGCGTAGACCAGGTGCTCGCAGCCGTGATGGCGGCAGCCTTCGAGGATGTTCAGGAACCCGTCGACGTTGCTGCGGGCGTAGGCGCGCGGGTTCTCCAGCGAGTAGCGCACGCCCGCCTGCGCCGCGAGGTGGACCACGCGCTTGAACCGGTGCTCGGAGAACAGAGCGTCGACGGCCGCGGCGTCGGCGATGTCGAGCCGCAGGAAGCGGAAGCCGGGACGGCCTTCGAGCCGGGCCAGCCGCGCCTGCTTCAGGCCGACGTCGTAATAGGCGTTGAGGTCGTCGATCCCGACGACCGGGCGCCCGGCCGCGAGGTAGCGCTCGGCGACGTGATACCCGATGAACCCGGCGGCCCCCGTGATCAGTACCGGATCCATCAGCGTCTCCCTCGCGCCCCGGCGTTCCGCAGCCCCATGTCCCTAGCCCATTTTGCCGGTGCGGTGGATGCGGGCGCGCAGCCGGGGCGGCCTGCTGCGCGGACGGGGGGAAGACCTCGGCGGGCCCGTCGCCGCGGATGCTGACTACCGAGGCGGGGCACCGGGAGTGAGCGGAGTCCGCACGAACGCGGGTCGTTGCGCGCGGAATCCGCGCCTGAGGGGGAACCCCTGCGCGACGGCTGAAGTTCACCAGCGTACGCCGACGCCGCATCGGGCTGCGGCGGCGTTCGAGGCGGGTGTTCCGCCCCTACAGACGACCCAAGGACTTCCCCATGAAGAAAGTGTTCCTGATCGCCGCGTCGCTGACCCTCCTGTCCGCGACCGCCTTCGCCCAGGGGAACTCCCCCTACAACCGGTCCGGCCCCCAGGCCGGCGGCCCGCGCGCCGGCATGGAGCGCGCGATGGGTGCGCCGGGCGGCACGCCCGACATGGATCCGGCGATGCGCCCCGGCATGCGGCCGATGGGCCGGCCGATGATGCGCCACCAGCGCCGCCACCGCATGATGCATCACCGCCGTCACCGCATGTGATCGGCGTACGATCGGTTCGCCGGTCGAAAGGAGGGCCGTCCGCGAGGGCGGCCCTTTTTCGTTTTCGGTCTCGATGCGAGCCGTCAGAGGGTTTCGGCGAGCACCACGAGTTGGTCGGCGCAGATGCCCCAGCCCTGGTGGAACCCCATCGCCTCGTGCGCCTCGCGGTCGGCCACGCTCGAGTGCCGGGCGACGGCGGTGTAGCGGCATCCGCCCGCTTCCGGCACGGAGGCGACGACCAGCGTCATGAACGGCTTGGCCGAGGTCGCGCTCGGAGACGGCGTCAGGGGAGCGTCGGCTCAGTCATGCGAATCTCAAGGTGTCACCGTGACGGGGGCTCCGACTGGTTTCAAACCGGACGGACGCAGCGGCGATCGATGCGATCCACTCGCCGGCCTCGAGGGCGACCATTGCCCGCTGCCATCACGAAATCCGGAACCGGGAGCGACACCGCCGGCGGTTAACATGGCGGTAACCATGACCGCCGAGAACCCGTCGCGGAGCGGCGCCCTCCGCATGCGCCCCGGCAACTCTCCAAGGAGTGACGACCATGGCGCCCGGCTACGTGATCGCCGCCTGTTTCGAAGGCGCCGGGGCGATCGGGATCGTGGTGGCCCTGCGGCTGCTCCACGCCGAGCAGCGCGCCAAGGCCGCCGAACTCGCCCGCTTCCTGCGATCCGGACAGGTACCGGATGCGCCGAAGGTGAAGGTCGTCGCCGAGGCCCGCCCCGCGCCGGAGATCCGCCTTGGTCCGACCGCGCGACCGATGAGCGCCATCGGTCCCTCCGACGCCCTGCTCGCCCTGCGCAGCGCCTACGGGGCCGCGGCGCGCTGATCGACCCCGCGCCGCGCGTTCAGCGCAGGAGCGCGTCGAGCCCGAAGCCGCCGAAGACCACGAAGGCGAGGGTCATCAGGAACTTGATGTCGTCGAACGTCTCGGTCATGGCCGTCGCCTGATGGTGTCTCGGGAAGGGGCCGGACGTCGCCCGGTCGCCCCACCATCCGTCGTCCGGCGCATTCGAGCGAATCGTTTCAGGCTTTCTTAACCGGCCCTCCCGGATTTCCCGGAAACGCGCTTCACGCTTCGTTAAGACCGCACGCGAAGCCCGCGCCGGCGGTAACCATGCCCTCGGCGCAGCCGCGGATCGGAACTCGCGCGCGCCCGGACCGTTGTGCGGGCGGAACAGGACCCGTCGTCGGGCTAACCTGGCGACCGCCCGGCCCGCGCCCTTTCCGGCGAACGGGCCTTTTGTCTGGACGACCCGTCGCCCGGCGGCCCGTCCGATCGGAGCCCCCGTAATGCGCAACCTTCTCCTCACCCTCATCGTGCTCGCCGGCGGCTTCGTTCTCGTCGCGATGTACGTCGCGCCGACCCAGCCCGGCCTGCGCGCCTGGTACCGCGACAACGCCTGCGTACACCTCGACAAGGTCAGCCCGCAGATCTGCGCGCCGCTCCGTCAGGCCGAGGGCACTGACAAGGTCTGAGCGGGCCGTGTCGGCCCTGCGCCGCGCCGTGGACTGGACGTTCCGCGACCGGCGAACCGGCGCGTTCGTGATTGGACAATGGCCCAATCTCCCGCTCTGGTTGTTTTTCGGGTTCTCGATTGTGCGCTGGGTCCTCGTTCCGCAAGGTCGGCCGGACTTCTGGTTGCGGATCGGGGCGGGCGCGGCGCTCGGGTGGTGGGCCGCCGACGAAGTTCTGCGCGGGGTGAACCCCTGGCGGCGCATCCTCGGAGCGGCCGCCTTGGTCTGGTTGGCGGTGTCGGCGACGCTGGCGTGATGGCGTCGCGCCGCGTGGGACGTCGAGGTGCCTCGGATCACCGATCGTATTTTCTACGCATGGTTGAAACTAGTCGTTGCGCATGCAACGATTTGCGTGAATACCGATTTGACCAACCGGTTTGCTCGCATACACGTGCCGGGCCGACCGCAGGCAGGTAGACTGGACGGCACGAACCGATGACGGACCCGGCAACCTCGCGTCTGATGCAGGATGGCTCGCGTTCGGCGGCCAGCCAGCAGATCCTGGGCAAGATCGCTACCGTGCTCGCGATCCCGGTCTCGGACTTCTACCGGCACGAGCCACCGGTCTCGGACGCACTGACTCCCAATACTGCCGAATGCGATGCGATGCTGGCGGCGTTCCTGCGGGTCGGGGACCCGGAGGTACGAGCCCGCATCGTCGAGATGATGCGGGCCTATTCGGACAACTGATACCAAATCTCATGGTTCATAACCCATGAGGCGCGGCGGACGACCACCGCCTCGCCGTCGCGGGGGTCGAACCTCGCTGAGCCGGGCTCACCGAGGTTGGTTCTGACGCTTCCGTCAGAGTTCCGCCGAGTCGCGGGACAGCTCGCCGCGCAGGCGCCGGGCCGCCTCCAGCAGCGCGCCGTCGCGCCGCCGCCGCGGACGCGGCAGGTCGATGCGCACCTCCGCCGCCACGCGGCCGGGCTTGCCGGCGAGCACAACCACCCGGTCGGCCAGGGTCACCGCCTCGTCGATGTCGTGGGTCACGAACAGCACCGTCTTGCCGGTGGCGGCCTGGATGCGCTGCACCTCGTCCTGCAGGCCTTCGCGGGTGAAGCTGTCGAGCGCCGAGAACGGCTCGTCCATCAGCAGAACGTCGGGGTCGACCGCGAGTGCGCGGGCGATGGCGACGCGCTGGCGCTGCCCGCCCGAGAGCTGGTGCGGCCAGCGCTGAGCGAGGTCGCCGAGCCCGACAAGGGCCAGCATCTCGCCGGCCTTGGCGCGACGCTCGGCACGCGACAGGCCGCTGTTCTCGAGGCCGAACGCCACGTTGTCGATGACGCGCCGCCACGGCAGCAGGCGCGCATCCTGGAACACCAGGGCCATCGGCGTGCGGCACCCGGGGCGCGTCGCAAGGTCGACGGTGCCGGAACTCGGCGCGGCGAGCCCGATCAGCACCCGCAGCAGCGTCGACTTGCCGACGCCGGATTCGCCGACGATCACCAGGAACTCGCCGCGCGCGACCGTGAGGTCGAGGTTCGACAGGATGACGTTGCGCGTGCCCGCGCGCTCGTAGGCGAGGCCGAGGCCGCGGAAGGCGACGATCGGGGCGTGCGGGGCGGTGTCGGCTGTCATGCGCTTAGGCCCGCCAACGCAGGAGCCAGCCCTGCAGGGCGACGAAGGCGGAATCGAACAGCCCGTAGAGCCCGGCCATGGTCAGCATGTAAACCACCACGATGTCGGTCGAGAGCAGGCTCGAGGCCTGCATCATCCGCTGCCCGACGCCGGGCACGCCGAAGATCTCGGCCGCGACCACCGCCATCCAGGCCTGGCCCAGGGCCGTGCGCAGGCCGACGAGGATGCCCGGCGTCGCCGCGGGCAGCAGGATCTTGGTCAGCCGAGCGGGGGCCGAGCGGAAGCCGAAAGCCTGCGCCACCTCGATCAGGTCGCGGTCGACGCCGCGGACGGCGCCCTGCGTCGCGAAGAACACGATCCAGAACACGCCGACGGCGATGATGAACACGGCGGCCGAGGGCTCGACCCCGAACCAAATGATGGCGAAGGGCACCCAGGCGAGGCCGGGGATCGGCCGGAGCAGGCGCACCACCCAGGCGGTCGCCGACTCGAAGGTCCGCGACATGCCGCCGACGAGCCCCAGGGCGATCCCGGCGCCGGCGCCGACCGCGAGCCCCACGAGGTAGTGGCTGAGGCTCGACGCCACCGCCTCGAACCAGACGCCGAGCTCGATCTCGCGCAGGAACGCGGCCGGGATCGTGGTCGGCGGCGGCAGGAAGGCCGGATTGATCAGCCCGAGCCGCGGCGCGGCCTCCCAGACGAGCAGGAAGGCGGCGAGCCCCGCGGCCGACAGCAGGATCGAGCGGAGGAAGGTCAGCGCGCGACCGCCTTCTCGTAGAAGCCCGGCACGAACAGGCCGTCCATCGGCACGTCCTTGTCGAGGGTGCCGATGCTCACTTGGTAGGCCTGCATCTTCTTCGTGGCCTCGATGATCACGCGCGGGTCGGCGGTGAACTTCGCCGCCGGCGAGGAGAGCGCCTTCCGGATGGTGGCGAGGTCGGTGATGCCCTTGCCGAGCGCCTTCTCGACCGGCGGCGCGGCGCGCGCCGGATCGGTCTTGAGCAGGTCGGTCGCCTTCACCAGCGCATCCACAAGCCCTTGCACGGCGGCCGGGTTGCGGTCGGCGAAGGCGCCGGAGACGGCGACGACGGTGCCGGGCTGATCGGGGAACATCTCGGCACCGGTGGCGATCAGCGTGATCGCCGGGTTGCGCTGTTGGACGATCGTCAGCGCCGGCTCGCGGATCGAGGCGCCGTCCACCGCGCCGGCGAGCAGCGCCTGCTGCGTCGCGTCGATGCCCATGGCGACGACGTCGGCGTTCGCCTTGTCGGTCTTGGCCACCTGCCAGAGCCAGTGCTGCAGCGTCGTGTTCGGCACCGAGCCCGGCGGCTGGGTCGCGAGGCGGGCGGCGCGGCCCTCCTTCTCGCGGTAGCGGCGGAACGCCTCCGCCTTGTCGGCGGTGGCCGCGAAGTAGGGTGCGAGCTTGGGGCCGGCGACGAACACCATCTCCTCGACCGCGGTCGCGGCGACCACGCGCACGTCGATGTTCTTGGTGCGCGCCACGGCGAGCGGCGCGATGCCGGCGACGTAGACGTCGATGGTGCCCGACGCCAGCGCCTGGATCATGTTCGGGCCGGACTCGAAGGTGGTGAAGCCGGGCTTGAGCCCGGCGGCCTCGAGCCAACCCTCGCCGTTGGCGACGAAGATCGGCGCCGCACCGATCACCGGGATCACGCCGATGCGGACGGAGACCGGCGCGGTCTGCGCCGGGGCGGCGCCCGCGCCGAGGGCGAACAGGGCCGCGGCGAGGATCGTACGGCGGAGGGGGAGGTAGCGCATGGGCTCTCAGGGTCCGGGCTCGGGGACCGACGGGTTCGGCGTTCGCCGCTCCCATGCCACAGGCCGGCGAAAGGTCAAATCGCATGTCTCATGCGCAGGCCTTGCGGCGTCCGCCGTCCCAAGATGATCGATGTAACCACATGGTCACGACCATACGTCGGAACGTCATGACGCTTGAACCGTCAATTCAACCGTCAGGTGCAAGAGTCGCTACGCGTACTCATCAAAATCAAGTGAGGCCGATATTTATGGATCTGCAAGCCGTTGCGATCCGGATTCGGGTAATCTAACTGCTTTGCCGACGTAACAAATCCAACTTGGCGATGCTCGTCGCGATGCTGTGCTTCACCTGCCTGACCTGTGGCGTCGGCCTCGCCGCATTGTCGACGCGCGACGCCGAACGTGCACCGATGCTGGAACGCTGGAGCGGGATCTGCCTGCTCGTCGGCCTTGTGCTGCTCGGTGTCAGCCTGCCGTTCTTTCGCTGAGGACGCAACACAACCGGAACAGGCCGGTCCCGCCCCCGTTGTCCCGCGACTGCGGCACGTCTTCCGCGGCATCGATCGAGGGAATCCATCTCATGAGCCTACTCGGCAGCATCGTCAGCAAGATCCTGCATCCGTTCGGGGGGGCCTCGTCCTCGGCCGCGCCCTCGACCACGGATGCCGGCGGCTCCAGCAGCCCGGCCTCGACCTCCACCACGGCCGACGCGTCGCCGTCGGCCTCCACCTCGGGCGGCCAGGTCGACGTCGAAGCCGTGCTCAACGGCATGGCCGAGAAGAACTCCCAGACGCTGAACTGGCGCACTTCGATCGTGGACCTGATGAAGCTCCTCGATCTCGATTCGAGCCTGACCGCCCGCAAGCAGCTCGCCGACGAGCTGCACTACACCGGCGACAAGGACGATTCGGCGACCATGAACGTCTGGCTGCACAAGCAGGTGATCAAGAAGCTCGAAGAGAACGGCGGCAAGGTGCCGGCCGACCTCAAGGACTGATCGCGTCCTCGGACCAGAAGCGAAGCCCGGCCGTCGCGCCGGGCTTTTTCATGCCCGGCGCACGCATCATTTGCCCGTGCGCACCCGCGTCCAGGCTCGCGTGACGAAACGCTGGGTGCGGTCGTCCCAGGCGGTGTTGACCGAGAGGCGCTGCATCGTCGCCTCGTCGGGGTAGATGCCGGGATTGGACAGGATCTCGGGCTTCACGAACGCCTTCGCGGGCAGGTTGCCGCTGGCGTAGGAGACGAAGTTGGTGTTGGCCGCCGCCACCTCTGGCCGCAGCATGTAGTCGATGAAGCTCAGCGCCTCGGCAGGGTGGGCGGCGTCCTTCGGAATCGCGAAGGCGTCGAACCACATCAGCGTGCCTTCCTTCGGGATGAAGTAGGCGATCTCGACGCCGTTCTTGGCCTCGTCGGCCCGCTTCTTCGCCTGCAGCACGTCGCCGGAATAGCCGACCGCGACGCAGAGGTCGCCGTTGGCGAGCGACTGGATGTACTCCGACGAGTGGAACTTCCGCACCGTGCCGCGCACCTTGAACAGCGCGTCGGTGACCTGGGTGATGTCGTCCCAGCGCTTCGAATCGCTCTTCAGGCCGAAGGTCGGCAGCATGCTCGGGATCAGGTCCTCGGGGCTGTCGAGCATCATGATCCCGCAATCCTTCAGCTTGTTCGCCGAGGCCGGGTTGAGGACGAGGTTCCAGCTGTTGAGGGCGGCGTTCGTGCCCAGGCGCTCGCGCACCAGCCCGAGGTTGAGCCCGAGCCCGGTGGTGCCCCACATGTAGTCGACGGCGTAGGCGTTGCCGGGATCGTAGGTGGCGAGCCGCCCGGCGATCTCCGGCCAGGCGTTTCCGAGGTTCTTGAGCTTGGCCTTGTCGAGGGGCAGGAACGCGCCGGCCTTGATCAGCCGCTGCAGGAACGGCCCCGAGGGCACGACCACGTCGTAGCCCGACTTGCCGGCGAGCAGCTTCGTCTCGAGGATCTCGTTGTTGTCGTAGGTGTCGTAGACGACCTTGATCCCGGTCTCGCGGGTGAAGGCCTCGAGCACCTTCGGGTCGACGTAGTCCGACCAGTTGTAGATGTTGACGACCCGCTCGGGGCCGACCGCCAGCGCCGGCCCGCCCGCGAGCATCAGTCCCGCGAGCAGGATCGCGCGGGCGCACCGGACCATCCGCATCGCGGCGCCCTTCACTTGCCCGAGCGGGCGGCGACGACGACGATCTCGACGAGGTATTCCGGTCCGGCGAGCTTGGCCTCGACGGTCGCGCGGCCGGGCGGGTTTTCCTTCGACACCCAGGCGTCCCAGGCGGCGTTCATCTCGGCGAAGGTGCCGATGTCGGCCAGGTAGATCGTCGCCATCAGGATGCGCTCCTTGTCGCTGCCGGCATCCGACAGCAACCGGTCGATCTGTCCCAGAATCTGCTGCGTCTGCGCGGTGACGCCGGTGCCGACCGTGTCGGCCGCGACCTGGCCCGCGAGGTACACCGTGTCGCCGTAGGCGACGCCCTGCGCCATCCGTGCGCCCGGCTCGAAGCGTTCGATCGTCATGCCCTGTCCTCAGCTGCGGTTCGGACCGCTTCTGCCGCCCGGCGCCAGCCAGGTAAAGGGGCGCCGCGCCGGCGATCGAGCCAGAGAAGGCATGGAAAAAGGTCCGATCGCGGCCAATCCGTCGCAACCCACGAAGCCGACCGTGCGTTTCACGTCCGTTCTAGCGTCGCGTCATCGGATAAGCGGCGTCACATCGTCAGGCGTCACGTCGCCAAGGGGTTCGTCATGGGTATTCTCTGGACCATCATCATCGGTTTTCTCGCCGGCGTCGTCGCCAAGTTCATCATGCCCGGTTCGAACGAGCCCGCGGGCTTCATTCTGACCACCATCCTCGGCATCGTCGGCGCCTTCGTCGCGACCTTCCTCGGTCAGGCGCTCGGCTGGTACGGCCCGAACCAGGGCGCAGGCTTCATCGGCGCGGTCGTCGGCGCGATCGTCGTGCTCGCGATCTACGGCTTCGTCGCCAGCCGCGGCCGCACCACGACGCTCTGAGGTCCATTTCATTTAGACGACCGACCAAAAAGGGGGCGCCGCGAGGCGCCCCCTTTTTTCGTCTCGCTTCGTCGAGGCTCAGAGCCGGTCGGAGACCGCCTTCATCGCGCAATGGCCGGTGGCGCCGCGCAGCGCCAGGCCGACGCCGACGACGAGGGCGGCGAGGCTCAGCCACTTGTTCGGGCGCGGCTGCGCGGCGGCCGCCGCGATGCCGAGGCCGAGCGCCACCGAGACCGCGCGCTCCGTGGTGCTGAGGTTCGGCTCGCCGCTGAAGATGTCGTGGATCATGTCGTTGGCCATGGAATCGACTGCACTCCTGTTGGGGTTCGCGGATCGAACGCCGTGCGAACGCCGCCGTTCCTCACGCCGTGTCGTTTGCCGCCCCACCGGAACCGCACACGAAAAAGGCGCGGCCCCCTAGGGGACCGCGCCGTCTTCGCCGTCAGGACCTCAGGTCCGAACGATCAGTCGTTGGCGTTGCGACGCTCGCCGCGGCTGCTGCGCTCGCTCCGCTCGCGCGGGGCCCGCTCCTCGCGCTCGGGCTCGCCGCGCTCGGCGCGCTCGGCCTTGAGCTTCTCGGTGAGGTCCTCGCCGGTCTCCTGATCGACGACCTTCATCGAGAGGCGGATCTTGCCGCGGTCGTCCTGGCCGAGGAACTTGACCTTGACCTTCTGGCCCTCGGAGACGACGTCAGTCACCTTGGCGACCCGCTGGGCGGCGAGCTCCGAGATGTGGACGAGGCCGTCCTTGGCGCCGAAGAAGTTCACGAAGGCGCCGAACTCCATCGTCTTCACGACGGTGCCCTCGTAGATCATGCCCGGCTCGGCTTCCGCCACGATCGAGCGGATCCAGTTGTAGGCCGCCTTGATCGCCTTGCCGTCGGCCGACGCGATCTTCACCGTGCCGGAATCGTCGATGTTGATCTTGGCGCCGGTCTTCTCGACGATCTCGCGGATCACCTTGCCGCCGGTGCCGATCACTTCCCGGATCTTGTCGGTGGGGATCTGCATGGTCTCGATGCGCGGCGCGTACTCGCCGAGCTCGGGGCGGGCGGCGGTCAGCGCCTTGGCCATCTCCACGAGGATGTGGGCGCGGCCGTCGCGGGCCTGGTCGAGGGCGACCCGCATGATCTCCTCGGTGATGCCGGCGATCTTGATGTCCATCTGAAGCGAGGTGATGCCCTCGTCCGTGCCGGCCACCTTGAAGTCCATGTCGCCGAGGTGGTCCTCGTCGCCGAGGATGTCGGAGAGCACCGCGTAGCGCTCGCCCTCGAGGATGAGGCCCATGGCGATGCCGGCGACGGGACGGCGCAGGGGCACGCCCGCATCCATCAGCGACAGCGAGCCGCCGCAGACCGAGGCCATCGAGGACGAGCCGTTCGACTCGGTGATCTCGGACACGACGCGGATCGTGTACGGGAACTCGTGGGCCGGCGGCAGCACCGGGTGGATCGCGCGCCAGGCGAGCTTGCCGTGGCCGATCTCGCGGCGGCCGGGCGAACCCATGCGGCCGGTCTCGCCCACCGAGTAGGGGGGGAAGTTGTAGTGCAGCAGGAAGGTCTCCTTGTAGGTCCCCTGCAGCGCGTCGATGTACTGCTCGTCCTCGCCGGTGCCGAGCGTCGCGACGACCAGCGCCTGCGTCTCGCCGCGGGTGAACAGCGACGAGCCGTGGGCGCGCGGCAGCACGCCGACCTGGCTCTCGATCGGGCGGACGGTCTTCACGTCGCGGCCGTCGATGCGCGAGCCGGTGTCGAGGATGTTCCAGCGGACCACCTTCGACTGCGCCTCCTTGAAGGCGGCCTTGACCTTCTCGGGGGCGAACTTCTGCTCGCCTTCAGCCGGGCAGAGCGCGGCGACCACCTTCGCCTTCACGGCGTCGACGGCCTTGTAGCGCTCCTGCTTGACGGTGATCTTGTAGGCGTCGCGCAGCTCCGACTCGCAGACGCCGAGCACGGCGGCCTCGACGTCGGCGTTCTCCGGCGGGGAGAAGGCGCGCGGCTCCTTGGCGGCCTTCTCGGCCAGGCGGACGATCGCCTCGATCACCGGCTGGAAGTGCTTGTGGCCGAACATCACGGCGCCGAGCATGATCTCCTCGGAGAGCTCCTTCGCCTCGGACTCGACCATCAGCACCGCGTCGGTGGTGCCGGCGACGACGAGGTCGAGCACCGCGCCGTCCATCTCCGGGACCGGCGGGTTCAGCACGTACTGGCCGTTGGCGTAGCCGACGCGGGCGGCGCCGATCGGGCCCATGAACGGCACGCCCGACAGGGTCAGCGCCGCGGAGGCCGCGACCATCGCCAGGATGTCGGGATCGTTCTCGAGGTCGTGGGTGAGCACGGTCACGACGACCTGGGTGTCGTTGCGCCAGCCGTCGATGAAGAGCGGGCGGATCGGGCGGTCGATCAGACGGGAGACCAGGGTCTCCTTCTCGGACGGGCGGCCCTCGCGCTTGAAGTAGCCGCCGGGGATGCGGCCGGCGGCGTAGGCGCGCTCCTGATAGTTCACGGTGAGAGGCAGGAAGTCGATCCCAACCTTCGGCTCCTTGGAGGAGACGACGGTGGCGAGCACCGAGGTGTCGCCGTAGGTGGCCATCACCGAGCCGTCGGCCTGACGCGCGACCTTGCCGGTCTCCAGCACGAGGCGGCGATCGCCCCACATCAGCTCTTCACGTTGTACGTCAAACATTCTGTTTTCCTTGCCATCGTGCGGCGGGCGAACCCGGCGCGGCCAGGGGCAAGACGGCGGGACACTCCGGCGGCGGAGTGCCCTGCGATCCTGTCCCTGGTGTTCGCGCCTCGAAGTCGCCCGTTGCTCGGAGGGCCGGACCCGTTCCGGCCACCCGAGGTACGGGAGCGTCCTCCGCGATCCTCGGATCGCGAAAGACACCCCATCTCGGTGTGTCGTCGCATTTTCTTCGCGCGAGCCGGTGTCCACCTCGCTCGAAAAAATGCTTTCCATAAAAAACGGTCCCGAGCCGGGCTCGGAACCGCGTGCAGTGCTTAGCGGCGGATGCCGAGGCGCTCGATGAGGCCGCGGTAGCGGGCCTCGTCCCGGCGCTTCACGTAGTCGAGCAGCGAGCGGCGCTGCGAGACCATCTTCAGGAGGCCGCGGCGGGAATGGTTGTCCTTGCCGTGGGTCTTGAAGTGGGCGGTCAGGTTGGTGATCCGCTCGGTGAGGATCGCCACCTGGACCTCCGGCGAGCCGGTGTCCTTGGCGACGGTCGCGTATTCCTTGATGAGCGCGGTCTTGCGCTCTGCCGAGATCGACATCGCAGTGCCTTTCAGGTGAGGTGTTCGGAGGTGCCGTGCGGTCGCCCCTCCGAAACGGGAGGGCTGCGCGTCGGCAGGCTCGGGTCGTGCTCGGATCTTGGCCGATGCCGGGATGTCGTCCAGCAGGGTCGTTGGCCCAAGCGGTTTCGGCCCCGCCCGTCGCCGGGCCGAGGCCGCGCGGACCATACACGAAACCCTCGCCGACGCCAGCCCGGCGCGGGCACGCGGTCGACCGCTCGAAAGCGCTTGCCTTGTTCTCCTTCGGCCTCAGTCGCCGGCGCCCGCCTCCGCGGGCCTAGGCTTTCGCTCCGCGGGGCGCTCTTCGCGCCCGGAGCCGCAGGCCCAGGCCGGATATAACGGCGCGCGGATGCATCCCAGCCATCCCCACGCGTCGTTGCTTCGCGGCATTGCGGCTCCTAACGCTGCCGGATCGCGGCGCGACGCGCCTCTCGCCACATGACCGATCGCACCATGAACCACGAACTGCCCCCCGAGACGCTGGTCCTGCCGGAACGGCTGTCCCTGCCGAAGGACAAGATCCGGGTGCTGCTGCTCGAAGGCATCAACGACAGCGCCGTCGGCCTGATGCAGGCGGCGGGCTACACCAACCTGGTCCGCCTGCCGAAGGCGCTCGACCGCGACGCCCTGCACGCGGCCCTGAAGGGCATCCACATCCTCGGCATCCGCTCGCGCACCCAGCTCGATGGGGCCGCCCTCGACGCGGCCGACCGGCTGCTCGCGGTGGGCTGCTTCTCGGTCGGCACCAACCAGGTCGACCTCGACGCCGCCCGCCGCCGCGGCGTGCCGGTGTTCAACGCGCCGTTCTCGAACACCCGCTCGGTGGCCGAGCTCGTCATCGGCGAGATCGTGATGCTGCTGCGCCGAATCGTGCCGCGCTCGGTCGGGGCGCATGCGGGCCAGTGGGACAAGTCGGCGACGGGCTCCGTCGAGGTGCGTGGCAAGACGCTGGGCATCGTCGGCTACGGCAACATCGGCACGCAGCTCTCGACGCTGGCCGAGGCCATGGGCATGCGGGTGGTCTTCTACGACCACACCGACAAGCTTCGCCACGGCAACACCGAGCCGACCGCCTCGCTTGCCGACCTGCTCGCCCAGAGCGACGTGGTCTCGCTGCACGTGCCCGAGACCGACGCCACCGCCAACATGATCGGCGAGGCCGAGATCCGCGCGATGAAGCCGGGCGCCTACCTGATCAACAACGCCCGTGGCACCGTCGTCGACCTCGACGCGCTCGCTCGCGCGCTCCGCGACGGGCACCTGGCGGGCGCCGCCGTCGATGTGTTCCCGGTCGAGCCCGGCTCGAACCAGGAGCGCTTCGTCTCGCCGCTCCAGGGCCTGGAGAACGTGATCCTGACCCCGCATGTCGGCGGCTCCACCGAGGAGGCGCAGGAGCGCATCGGCGCAGAGGTCGCGCGCAAGCTCGTGGACTATTCCGACATCGGCTCGACGATCGGCGCGGTGAACTTCCCGCAGGTGCAGCTGCCGCCGCGGCCGACCGGCGCCCGCTTCATCCACGTGCAGCAGAACCTGCCCGGCATGCTCAACCGCCTGAACGCGGTGTTCTCCAGCGCCGGCATCAACATCGCCGGCCAGTTCTACCAGACCGACGGCGAGGTCGGTTACGTGGTGCTGGAGACCGACGCGACCAACGCCGACGCCGAGACCCTGCTCGCCGAGATCCGCGCGATCCCGGGCACGATCCGCGCGCGGCTGCTGTACGAGCGGCGCTGAGGGGGGCGGTCGTGCGTCGCGCTGCCTTCGAACTGACGTCCATCGCGGCATGACAGCACCGGATGGATCGTTCGAAGCACCGCGCGACCCCCTCTCCCATGGGGAGAGGGTCGGGGTGAGGGGCGTGACCTCTCAGGACAGGGCACGCCCCTCATCCTGTCCTTCTCCCCCTGGGAGAAGGGACCCGCGCTCGCCTCCGCAGCCGGCCGGAGCCTGATCGCGGAGCGCGCGAAGATTCATTGCCCGACGCGGCTATCGCTGGCGCGGCTCTTGCAGCAGCCTCGCGCATCGCCCGCGGGTTCGGACCACGCCATCCCATGAGCACCGGCCTCTTCGCCACGAAGAAATCCGTCGCCGCGCTCGTCGCCGCGCATGACGACGAAGACGGCCCGGCGCTGGCCCGCGACCTGTCGGCGTTCGGGCTGGTCTGCATCGGCCTGGGCGCGACGATCGGGGCGGGGATCTTCGTCCTCACGGGCACGGCCGCCGCGCAATATGCCGGGCCGGCGCTGGCGCTGTCGTTCGTGGCCGGCGGCATCGCCTGCGCCTTCGTCGGGCTGTGCTACGCGGAACTCGCCGCGATGATCCCGGTGCCGGGCTCGACCTACGCCTACACCTACGCGACGCTCGGCGAGCTCTGCGCCTGGATCATCGGCTGGGACCTCGTCCTGGAATTCGCCTTCGCCGCGGCCACCGTCGCGGTCGGCTGGTCGGGCTACGCGCAGAGCCTGCTGGCGGATGCGGGCCTGCGCCTGCCCGCGGTCCTCGCCGCAGCGCCCGGGGGAGGCGGCCTCGTCAACCTGCCGGCGGCGGGAATCGTCCTCGCGCTGACGGCGCTGCTGATGCGGGGCAGCCGCGAGGCCTCGTGGGTCAACGCTGCGATGGTGGCCCTCAAGGTCGCGATCATCCTCGGCTTCGTCGGCGTCGGCGCCGCGCACCTGAAGCCGGAACTGTGGCACCCGTTCATCCCGGAGAACACCGGAACCTTCGGGGAATTCGGCTGGAGCGGCATCCTGCGCGGGGCCGGCGTGGTGTTCTTCGCCTTCATCGGCTTCGAGACGGTCTCGACCGCCGCCGGCGAGACCCGTGATCCGCAGCGCGACGCGCCGATCGGGCTGCTCGGGTCGCTGGCGGTGAGCACCGTGCTCTACGTGGCCGTCGCCGCGGTGCTCACCGGCCTCGTGCCGTACCGGTCGCTGAACGTCGCCGACCCGATCGCCAGGGCGATCGACGCGATCGGGCTCGGCAGCTTCAGCGTCGCGATCAAGCTCGGCGCGCTGGTCGGGCTGACCACCGCGACGCTGACCGCGCTCTACGGGCAGGCGCGGGTGTTCTACGCCATGGCCCGCGACGGCCTGCTGCCGCGCCTGTTCGCACGGGTGAGCCCGACGACGCGCACGCCGATGTTGAGCCAGGCGACGATCGGCGGGCTCACCGCGCTGGTCGCCGCCCTCGTGCCGATCGAGGAGCTGGGCGAACTCGTCAGCATCGGCACGCTGTTCGCCTTCGTGCTGGTCTGCACCGCGGTCCTGATCCTGCGGCGGACCGAGCCGGACCGGCCGCGCCCGTTCCGGGTCCCGGCGGTCACGCTGGTGGCCGGCCTCGGCATCCTGTCGTGCCTGCTGCTGATGGCGGGCCTGCCGGGCGAGACCTGGATCCGCCTCGCAATCTGGCTCGCGCTCGGCCTCGCCCTCTACGCGGGCTACGGACGCAGGAACGCCCGCCGGGTGAGGGCGGGCGCGTCGCAGGCGTCAGGCTGAAACCGGACCACAGGGGGCATGCCCCCGTGGCTGGGTGCGGGGGCTCAGAACGAGCGGCGGTGCGGGGTCTGCCCGCCGCCGTAGCGGCGGCGGAGATACGAGACGACCTTCGGCAGCAGGAAGGCGAGCAGGATCTTTCGCATGGGGTCGGCGAACCTTCTTCACGAGCGTGTGAGGGTGCAATGCGCCGAGCCCGTCCGCGTTCCGGTCAGAGCTCCAGCGTCAGCGTCACGGGCGCGTGGTCGGACGGGCGCTCCCAGCCGCGGACGCCCCGCGCGACCTCGACCTTGCGCACGGTGTCGGCAAGGTCCGGCGAGACCCAGGCGTGGTCGAGGCGCCGGCCCTTGTCGGCGGCCGCCCAGTCGGGCGAGCGGTAGCTCCACCACGTGAAGATCTTCTCGGGCGGCGGGGCCAGCAGCCGCGCGGTGTCGACCCAGCCGACCTCGTTGCGCAGGAGTTCGAGCGCCTCGGTCTCGACCGGCGTGTGGCTCACCACGTCGAGGAGTTGCTTGTGCGACCAGACGTCGTGCTCAAGCGGCGCGACGTTGAGGTCGCCGACGAGGATCGCGGGCCCCTTCGTCCGGCGCCCGCCCCAGGCGCGCAGGTCGCGCAGAAAGTCGAGCTTGTGCGCGAATTTCGGGTTGAGGGCGGTGTCGGGCACGTCGCCGCCGGCCGGCACGTAGAAATCGTGCAACGCGATGCCCGCGGCCGCGCCCGCCTCGGGGCCGAGCACCGCCGAGATGTGGCGCGCGTCCTGGCGCTCGCAGAAGCTCATCACGTCGCGGGTGATCAGCGGGAACCGCGAGAGGATCGCGACGCCGTTGTAGCCCTTCTGCCCGGCGAAGACGACGTTCTCGTAGCCGGAGCCGCGCAAGGCCTTCAGCGGGAAGGCGTCGTCCGGGCACTTGGTCTCCTGCAGGCAGAGCACATCGGGCTTCGCCTCGGCGAGGAAGCGCAGCACGAGGTCGATGCGCAGGCGCACCGAATTGATGTTCCAGGACGTGACGGTGAGGCGCAACGGAAACGCTCGCGGTTCTCGGGGGGACGCGGCTGGATAGCGCGATTCGGCCGTGCGATCGACGCCGCGACCGGGGCCCTCGCGGAAATGGCGTGCTCAGCCCAGGACGACGGAGTATGTCCGCGCACGGACCACCGCTCGCCCCCCGCTAGACGACACGCCAGAGACATCGCCCTTGCCGCGCATCCGCTCCGTCCTGTTCAACGCCTACTGGGCCGCCTGGACCGCTCTGTTCCTGGCGCCGCTCGCAGTGCTGGCCGCTTCCGGCTCGCCGGTCCGGCCGATCCGCGCGGCGACGCGCCTGTGGGCGCGCGGCATCCTGTTCGGGCTCCGCACGATCTGCGGCCTGCGCTACGTCGAGGAGGGGCGCGAGCGCATCCCGAACGAGCCCTGCCTGATCGTCGCCAACCACCAGTCGGCCTGGGAGACGCTGGCCTTCCTGATCCTGGTGCCCGACGTGGCGATCATCGCCAAGCGCGAGCTGGTCGCCATCCCCGTGGTCGGCTGGTTCCTGCGCCGCTCGCCGATGATCATCATCGACCGCGCCAACGGCACGCAGGCCCTGCGCACGATGATCGACGAGAGCCGCGCCGCCGTGGCCGACGGGCGTTCGGTGCTGATCTTCCCCGAGGGCACCCGCGGCACCATCGCGGAGAAGCTGCAGTTCAAGCGCGGCGTCGAGCTGCTGTACGGGCGGCTCGGCCTGCCGGTGCTGCCGGTGGCGGTCAACTCCGGGCTGTACTGGCCGACCGGGTCCTCGACGCGGGCCGGCACCGTGACGGTGAGCTACCTCGCCCCCCTGGCGCCGGGCCTGTCGGCGGCCGAGTTCATGCGCGGCACCGAGGGCGCGATCGACAGCGAGCTCGATCGCTGGCGTCCCAGGGCAATCGCCTGACAGCGCTTGCCCCGTTTTTCATTGCGGCCTCAATCGCCGGCGCCCGCATCCGCGGGCTTGGGCTTCCGCTCCGCGGGGCGCTCTTCGCGCCCTGAAGCCGCGAACGCGGCTTCCAGCGACCGCCCTGGCTGGAATCCCCGGGCCGCGTAAGGCGCTTCAGTCGACGGCGCCGTAATAGGTGAAGTGCTTCTTCACCGGCTCGATCACGTCCCAGGTGCCGGAAAAACCTTTCGGCGTGACGAAGGCGTCGCCGGCCCGGTAGGTCTTCGCGGTGCCCTCGGCGTCGGTGACGATCACGACGCCTTCGAGCAGGTGGATGAACTCGTCCCGGCCGAAGTCGATGCGGAACTTGCCCGGGCGGCAGGTCCAGATGCCGGCGGCGAACAGCTTGTCGGGGCTCTCGTAGACGTAGGTCGCGGTCTGCTCCGGGCGGCCGGAGAGGATGCAGGACCGCTCGGGCCAGTAGCCGGCGGCCGGCGGCCGGCCGGCGGGGAAGTCGACGTTCGTCACCGTCGGCCCGGCCAGCACCGGCGGCGGCGGGCCGGCCGGTCGGCGCAAGCCCGGCACCACCGCGAGGAACGCGGCGACGGGCCCTGCGAAGGTGTGGAGAAGCCTGGCGATTTCCATGTCGTACCCCCGATCGAATCGAACGAGGGGCACGATCGGGCGGCGCGCGTTGACGGCGGGTTCACCGCGGCGGCGCTGGGCGGCAATCGCCGCGCTTCAAGGCGCCTGTCCCCGGATCGATGCGGAGAGCGTTAAGGAATCCTCGCCGCGCCAAACCTCACGGGGTCTGCGACTGCTTGATCCGCTCCTGCATCGCCTTGTCCTCGGGGCGGCCGTAATTGATGAAGAACTGGTTGCCGTCGACGGCCTTGCCCCGCTGCAGGTTCGAGAGCTGCACGGTGGTGAGGTAGCCCTGCGGATCGGTGATCCGCCACTGGCTCAGCACCTTCACGTCGGGGTCGAAGAACAGCTGGATCTTCGAGGTGCCGCCCAGCGTCGCGCGGTCCTCCAGGCTGATGCGGACGCCGCCGGGATCGTTCGACACGTCGGTGACGGTGAGGTCGCGGGCGAGGTCGATCTTCTCGCGGACCAGGAATTTCAGCGGCGTCTGGGCGATGAAGTACAGATCCTGGGTCGCGAGCTTGCGGTCGCGCACCGCCACCGAGGTGCCGTCGGCCACGACCTCCAGCGGCGAGGGCGGATCGTAGTCGAAGCGCAGGCGGCCGGGTTTCGCGATGGTGAGCTTGCCGCCGATGCGCCGCCCGTCCGCGGCGATCTGGATGAACGAGCCGGTGAGCGTGCCCATGCCGTTGAAGTAGGCGTTGGCCTGGGACAGCACGGTGGCGGCGTCCGGCGACTCGTCCGAGGCGCCGGCCGGGGCAGGGGCGGGCGCGCCGACGGCGGCGACCTTCGCGTCCGCCGCGGAGGGCTTGCCCGCGACCGGCTTGGCGGCACCGGGCTTCTCGGCCGAGCGGGCCTTGGCGTCCTTCGATGATTCCTTCGTCGCGTCCTTCGTCGAATCCTTGGCCGCAGGCTTGGCGACCGTCTTCTTCGCGGGCGCGGCCGGCGTCGGCGAGGGAGCCGGCGCCGCCTCCGGCTCTGGCGCCGGGGCCGGCTGTTCCTTGCGGCCGAACAGGCCGTCGAGGAAGCTGCTGACCTGCGCGTCGGCCGGCGCGACCGGGGCGATCCAGGCCGCGAGCGCGAAGAGCGATCCGGCAAGTCGGGTGCGGCGGCCGAGCATGGACAGGCGTCTCCTGGGCGGGTGCGGCGTCCCGCAAGCGATGGTCGGCGTCCGGCGTGCAAACGTCGCCGCGCGAGGGCGTCGTGGCGCGCGAAACGCCCGTCGCGCCGGGACGCCCGCTCGGGGCGCCGGGTATCCGGGTGCGTCGTCGGGCGCCGTTAGAGCGGCACCCTGTGGCGAAGATGCGACGCCGGCCCGGTTTCGGGCCGACGCCGCGTGCCGGCTACTCGTCGTCGTACATGCTGGCGGCGTGGGGGGCGCCCTCGACCAGGATCTCGCGTTTTCCCGCGTGGTTGGCCTGGCCGACGATGCCCTCGATCTCCATCCGCTCCATGATCGAGGCGGCGCGGTTGTAGCCGATCTGCAGGCGGCGCTGGATGTAGCTGGTCGAGGCCTTGCGGTCCCGCAGCACCACCTGGATCGCCTGCTCGTAGAGGTCGCCGGCCTCGCCGCCCGACGCCGCCACGAAGGCGCCGACGTCGAACACCGGAAGGTCGGCCTCCTCGACCTCGGTCTCGACCGCCTCGGCCTTGCCCCTGCCCTTGCCCTTGGGCGCGTCCTCCGACCCGTCGTCGGCGGTGACCGCCTCGAGGTAGGCGGGCCGACCCTGGCGCTTGAGGTGGGCGACCACGCTCTCGACTTCCGAGTCCGAGCAGAACGGCCCGTGCACGCGCGTCGTGCGGCCGCCGCCGGCCATGAACAGCATGTCGCCCTGGCCCAAGAGCTGCTCGGCGCCCATCTCGCCGAGGATCGTGCGCGAGTCGATCTTGCTCGTCACCTGGAAGCTGATCCGCGTCGGGAAGTTCGCCTTGATCGTGCCGGTGATCACGTCCACCGACGGACGCTGCGTCGCCATGATCAGGTGGATGCCGGCCGCCCGCGCCATCTGGGCGAGGCGCTGGATCGCGCCCTCGATGTCCTTGCCGGCCACCATCATCAGGTCGGCCATCTCGTCGACCACGATCACGATGTAGGGCAGGGCCGAGAGGTCCATCGCCTCGTCCTCGAACACCGCCTCGCCGGTCTCGCGGTTGAAGCCGGTCTGGATCGTGCGCGTGATGGTCTCGCCCTTGGCGCGCGCCTCCGCCATCCGGGCGTTGTAGCCGTCGATGTTGCGGACCGCGATCTTGGACATCTTCTTGTAGCGCTCCTCCATCTCGCGCACGGCCCACTTGAGGGCGATGACCGCCTTCTTCGGGTCGATGACGACGGGGGAGAGCAGGTGCGGGATGCCGTCGTAGACGGACAGCTCCAGCATCTTCGGGTCGACCATGATCAGGCGGCACTCTTCCGGCTTCATCCGGTAGAGCAGCGAGAGGATCATGGTGTTGATCGCCACCGACTTGCCCGAGCCGGTGGTGCCGGCCACCAGCAGGTGCGGCATGCGGGCGAGGTCGGCGATGATCGGCTCGCCGCCGATGTTCTTGCCGAGGCAAAGCGCGAGCTTGTGCTTGCTGGCGAAGAAGTCCGGCGCCGAGAGCAGCTCGCGCAGGAACACCGTCTCGCGGATCTCGTTCGGCAGCTCGATGCCGATCACGTTGCGGCCGGGCACCACGGCGACGCGGGCCGAGACCGCCGACATCGAGCGGGCGATGTCGTCCGACAGGCCGATGACGCGGGAGGACTTGGTGCCGGGGGCCGGCTCCAGCTCGTAGAGGGTCACGACCGGGCCGGGGCGCACCGCGAGGATGTCGCCGCGCACGCCGAAATCCTGGACCGTCTGCTGCAGGTTGAGCGCGTTCTGCTCCAGCACGTCGGCGTCGACCTCCGGGCTTTCGCCGGGCACGGGCATGGCGAGCAGGTCGAGGGCGGGCAGCTCGTAGTCGGCGTTCTCCACCGAGGCGATGGCGAGGTGACGGCCGGCGGCGATCAGGTGTGGGCGGCCGACGACCGGCATCGCTGCGACCGGCGCGGCCGGGGCCTCGACCACCGGCTCGAAGGCTTGCTCCGAGGCGTGCTCCAAGGCTTGCTCCAAGGCTTGCTCGAAGACCGGCTCCGAAGGCGCCTCGAAGGTCGGCTCGGGCACCGGCGCGACCTCGACCGGAGCCGGGGCCGGAGCCGGGGCCGGGGCGGCCTTGCCGCGCAGCAGCACGGGGCGCGGCACGATCGGCAGGACCACGGGCGGCGCGGCGGCCGGCATCGCCAAACTCGGCGCGAAGGATTCGGCGCCGAAGGCCGGCGCGGCGGCCTGGAACGCGGCCTCGTATTCCGGCTGGACGGCTTCGAGGTCGACGATTGCCGGCAGCAGGGCCGGCTCCGTCGGCCGCGCGGGACGGATCGCGGCGCGGGCGGCCATCGCCGACAGCACCGGGGCGCGGCGGACCTCGTGGATCGCGGCCGGAGAGGGGAGGGGGGTTCCGGGCCCGAACACCAGCGACAGCGCCGGGCGCACCGAGAGCGCCGGCACCGCGGCGGCGATCACCGCGTCGCCGCCGTGGCCGAGGCCGTCCTGGCCGGCGTCGTCCTGGACGACGTCGTGCTGGCTCGCGTTGTCCTGCCCGTGCTCGGGGCGGAGCGGGCGATCGAAGCGCACGAGGCGGTCGAGGACGTAGACCGGCGCAGGCGGCAGCGAGCGTAGATGCGAGATGTCCACCGGCACCGAAACGAATCGCTCGGCCGGCGCAGGCTCGGCCGGCATCGCGGCCGAAACCTCCTGCGCGGCGTCGCCGCCCTCGGCGGAGCCGGGCCGGATCGCCGCCCAGGCCTCGGCGGAGGACCAGTCGCCTGCCTCGAACCAGGGCTGGACGTCGGACCAATCGGGCAGCTCGGACAGGTCGCGGGCCTCGGCCGGCGCGGGCGCGGTGGCGGCCGACAGCTC
>NZ_VRUT01000160.1:0-10625 GCF_008039465.1 Methylobacterium sp. WL120
CCCCCCGCCTTGCCCTAAAAATCGGACGCGACCCATGCTTGAGGCGACCCCGCTCACCTGCGCGATCCTCGACGACTACCAGGGCGTCGCCACCACCCTCGCGGACTGGTCCCCGCTCCGGGACCGCGTCGCGCTGCGCCCCTTCCGCGAGGGCTTTGCGACCCAGGACGCCCTGGTCGCGGCCATCGCCGACTGCGAAATCGTGGTGATCATGCGCGAGCGCACGCCCTTCCCGGCCGCCCTGTTCGCGCGCCTGCCGAAGCTGAGGCTCCTCGTCACCTCCGGCATGCGCAACGCCGCCATCGACCTCGCCGCGGCCAAGGCCCACGGGGTCGTCGTCTGCGGCACGGCGAGCGGCTCCGCGCCGCCGGTGGAGCTGACCTGGGCGCTGATCCTCGCGCTGTCCCGCCGCGTCGTGCCGGAGGCGAACGCGCTGCGCGCCGGCGGCTGGCAGACGAGCGTCGGCGCCGACCTCGCCGGCCGCCGCCTCGGATTGCTGGGCTTGGGCAAGATCGGGACCCGCGTCGCCCGGATCGGCCAGGCCTTCGGCATGCTGGTCTCGGCCTGGAGCCCGAACCTCACGGAGGCGCGGGCGGCCGACGCCGGCGTGGCGCTCTCAGTCTCCAAGGCGGCGCTGATGGCCGAGAGCGACGTGGTCTCGATCCACCTCGTGCTCGGCGACCGCACCCGCGGGCTGGTCGACGCCGCGGCGCTGGCGCTGATGCGACCGCACGCCCTGCTGATCAACACCGCGCGGGCGGGCCTCGTCGACGGCCCGGCGCTGCAGGCCGCCCTCGCGGACGGCCGCATCGGCGGCGCCGGCCTCGACGTGTTCGAGATCGAGCCCCTGCCGGCGGACTCGCCCTGGCGCAGCCTGCCGAACCTGCTGGCCCTCCCCCATCTCGGCTACGTCAGCGAGGCCAACTACCGCACCTACTTCACCGAGGCGGTGGCCGACATCCAAGGCTTTCTCGACGGCGCGCCGGTGCGGGTGATCGGCTGACGCTCGCGATCGTCGCCGGATCGCGTGCGGGTCCCTTCTCCCAGGGGGAGAAGGACAGGATGAGGGGCGTGCGTCGTCCGGAGAGGGCACTCCCGTCATCGCAGCCCTCTTGCCCCCGGGCTCCGTGTTCATCCATCTCGGTTGAATCTCCCCGAGACCCGCTTCAAGCCGGTCTTCCCGGGGCTGCGAAGTAGAGCCCGGGACCCATAGCCACCGGAGCAATAGCTTGCCGCTCAGGTCGCCCGAGTAGCGCCGTCATTCCTCATAATGCGAGTACCCGATAACTGGCACCGCATCTTTATCGGCCTCTTTCACTGGCTTTCGGACGCTACCGTCGAATGGATTGAGGCCAGGCACGGTGAATAGTTCAAAGTCAGATATTACGCGACCCTTGAGCACGTAAACAAACTTTCCGCCAACATCCCACTCTACTGCGTATGACATCGTGCGAAGAAAGGGATAAACCTTTGTAACTTGCGGGCCTCCGCCGATGGCGCCCCTCCGTTCTTTGCGTCGGTCAGTGAATTCAGGGTCACTTAACATTTCTGCCAATACAACGAGTGGCTCGTAATCCAACAGCACTGCAGTATTTTCGGTGCGCGCGCGTGTAATTTTGTCTTCCAGCTTGTCACCAATTCTCTTGAACAATTCTCCAGTATAATCTCCGATAAAGGCGAGCTCGGCAGCATCCGCCTCCTTCACTCCAAACGATTTCCAAATGCCAGCTTTGGCCGACACATACTTTTTGAGAGACCTGTCGTAAAATATGCGCCAGATCATAAATTTCGAGGCACGCCAGGACCAGCCACCGAATAGAAAGCTTGTTATAGTAAGCTCATCTTCAAAAACTTCCGGATACGGTGTTTTCGTGTGCTCCGACAAATCTGTTTAGCAGATGAACAAGTCGTGTTCGTAAAAAATTGATGTCAACCGCGCGATCAAGCACGCGCTTGTATTCATATATAGAATTTTGAAGTTGTAATATAAATGGATAAGCAATAGTTGTTGATCCTGCGAAGCTGATGCAGCAATCTTCCCTGGGCAATGAAAATACTTTTTGGCAGTGATCTACGTTTCCACCGCCCGTCAATCGACTATCAGAGGCAAAAACAAGCTCCGGAGTTTTGCCAGCGTTTCGAACCCAAGCAATAGAAATCGTCATGAGAATCTTACCCCCGTAATATTTATTTCTTTATCGTAATATTTTCGTTATTTTTCGTATGCGTGGTCTCACACTTATTAAACGTGACCTTCTTGACTCGCTTCTTAAACCGCTCAGGATCGTCGTCGCACTCAAGTTCCCGAACGGCTTGCATGAAGCACTCAGCCTGCGTCAGGCCGTCGTCAAGCGGTGTCTTGTCGGCACCGAGCTTTGTAGTTGGCTTGTGAATCAATGTTTTATCGTGTGCGTTTTGCATCAGCCTTTTTCTTAATTTCGGTATCAATCGCATAGTGTGAGCTTGGATCACGCACGAAAGTTGGCCCAATAAATTTCAATAAACCTTTCTTTACGAGTTTATCTAAATCCTTTTTAGTTGTGTTCCAAGTTCTCGATGTTAGACGGGCGGCCTCTGCGACGTGAATTTTGTCATTTCTAAATGCGTAACCAATAATAATCACTTCGTGATTCTGCAATTCTTTCCAGCGATCTACGCCGCAGTATTCTACCACGTCTCTGTCTGTCGTCCGCTTACGAATTGCGTGATCGTTTCTGAGCGTGACGCGGACAGCAACGCCATGGATTGCTTCTTGGGAAAATGACGGCTCTGGAAGATTAGATTCGATCATACTTTGACGCATTCTACGTGTGCCCTCACGCGACATGCGGACGTACCCCAGAAATCGGAGGCCATCCATGAGGAACGGATTGCGTGAGGCGCGCTGGCTATAAATATTAACCGCGGTAACAGGTGGAACAAAACTGCCGGGGCTTTCGATTTCCAATCTGTCAGGAAAGAACTTCACAGTTATCTCTGAGCCGCTATAGCTGTAAGATCGATGAACGCATGCGTTTACAAGGGCTTCAAACCATGCCCATAGGGGATACTCTGACGATGTTATGAATTTTCCATCACCGTTAAGCCAAGTCACGTCGTACAGAAGTGCAGCAATCTGCTTTTGTGCGTCGTTTAATATCTTGACTATATTTCCTTCGATGTAGAAATCTCTGACCGGAGAAAAGTCGGAACCCGCACCTACAATCAATGTCAGAAAACGCTGTACTCTCACTCGACAGCCCGGGATCACATGCCGTGGATTTTTTGCGGCTATGAGGGCTAGAGCGTTCCTAGGCTCTACCTTATCCTCTTTTTCTGTCAGCATTGATCGATCGATGAGGACTTCACGATCGGACCAGTCTAGTTTGTCTTCTCGTTCCCTAAATTCATCACAAAGATCAGTGATAATCTTGGTATCGAAGTCTTTTGGAAATTCTAGAAGCAATCTCTCTGCTCGTATGATCGCTCATGCCTTGTAGATTTGTAATCTTCCTTTTCCTCCGATGACATCTCACATTTGATGCTGCCGCGTCGGGTAAAGGCCTTGCCCTTGTTAGTTTCAACCAATACGCTGCGGTATGGTAGATAGATAGCAATTATGAAGTTATTTCCGCTTAGTGAATATACTGGAACTCTTTTTACCTCAGGAGCGGCGAGAGGGCATCGCTGCATGTAAAACGTTTCTAGTTTATCAAGCTGCTCTTGAGTTAGGTGGGCGCAGCCGGTTATTTTTTTGTTGTCCTCAACTCCAAAAATAATGACGCCACCGTCAAGAGTGTTGGACCACATCGACCAATAATCAATAAGATCGTCCCAATGAAGTTTTTTGGCTGATTTGAACTCAATACGATTGTCTTCGCGAAACTGGGAGATATGATGTTCAGTAAGCCGTAGCCATATTTCACGGGGCGTCCAGAATGCCGAATGACGCCCCTTCTCGTCAAGATGCGCGAAGAGGTCTAACTGCGGAGCGTTCATCGCGCCTACCATATGTGGTGTGATGAGCACCTACTCATCACACCATATTTTGATCCTAGGGCTGAGCGCTTTGGTACGTCAGCCATTTGCCTATAATACCACAAAGTGCGCTATCGGCTCATCCCACCCTTCTCCCCCTGGGAGAAGGAGCCCCGTCGCGCTGCCCCGGGATCACCCCTTCACCAGCGGGCAGCCGCCTTCGTTCAGAGGCCGGAAGACGTCCTTGCCGGGGTTGATCGCCAGGACGTTGTAGAGGTCCCACTCGCCCTTGGATTCGGAGGGTGTCTTGACCTCGAACAGGTACATGTCGTGGATCTTGCGCCCGTCGGCGCGGATCGCGCCCTTGCCGAACAGCGGGTCGTCGGTCGGCATCTCCTTCATCTTGGCGACGACGGCCGCGCCGTCCTTCGCCGAGTGCAGTGCGGCCACCGCCTTGAGGTAGTGCAGGAAGCCGCCGTAGACGCCGGCCTGGTAGGCGGTGGGCTTGCGGCCGCCGTCGCGCTTGGCGAAGCGCTCGGAGAAGGCGCGGGTCTGGTCGTTCAGGTCCCAGTAGAACGCCTCCGTCAGGGTCAGCCCCTGGGCGATCGTGGTGCCGAGCGCGTGGATGTCGGTGGAGGAGATCAGGAGGGCGGCCAGCGCCTGCCCGCTCTCGCGGATGCCGAACTCGTGCGCCTGCTTGATCGCGTTGGCGGCGTCGCCCCCGGCGTTGGCGAGCCCGATCACCTTGGCGCCCGAGCCCTGCGCCTGGATCAGGAACGAGGAGAAGTCGGCGGTCGGGAACGGCGTCTTGACGGTGCCGAGCACCGTGCCGCCGTTCTTGAGCACCACCGCGCGGGTGTCGCGCTCCAGCGCGAGGCCGAAGGCGTAGTCGGCGGCGAGGAAGAACCAGGTGTCGCCGCCGCGCTTCAGCATCGCCTTGCCGTTGCTGGTGGCGAGCGCCACCGTGTCGTAGGTCCAGTGCACGGTGTTGGGGGTGCATTGCGCGCCGGTGAGGTCCGGCGTGCCGCCGCCGGAATTCACGAACACCTTGTTCTTCTCGCGGGTGATCGCGTTGACGGCGAGCGCGACCGAGGAGGTCGGCACGTCGAACACCGCGTCGACCCCGTCGCGGTCGTACCATTGCCGGGTCAGCGCCGCGCCGATGTCCGGCTTGTTCTGGTGGTCGGCGGAGACGATCTCGACCGAGAGCCCGTGCTCGGCCGGCTTGAAATCCTCGAGCGCGAGGCGCGCGGCGATCACCGCGCCCTCGCCGGTGGAATCGGAATAGACGCCCGAGCGGTCGTTGAGCACGCCGATCTTGACGGGGGCGAGGTCCGCCTGGGCGAGATTCTGCGGGGCGGCCTTGTCCTGGGCGAGCGCGGCGTGCGCGCCGGTCAGGCACGCGGCCGCGATGACGAGGTGACGGATCATGGCGTCTCTCCCGGGGACGCCGTCGGCGGCGTTCATCGCCGCTCGACCCTCGCGTCCGGACGCCATTGAGCGCGAAAGCCGGCCCGGTGTCAGCCTCCCGGCATGCCGGATCGGGCCGGCTGTAACGGGAGCCCGGATCAGCCGGCCGCCAACCCCGGGATCGGCAGGCCGAAGGCCTGCGCCAGCAGGACCGCGTTGAGGCAGAGCACGAGGGCCGCGCCGGCCAAAGCGGCGACCTGCGTCGCCCGGCCGTTGGCGAAGGCGCCCATCAGGTCGCGGCGGCGGGTGAACAGCACGAGCGCGACCATCGGCACCGGCAGCGCCAGGGACAGCACCACCTGCGAGAGCACCAGCGCGCGGGTCGGGTCGACGCCGACGCCGATCACCACGAAGGCCGGCACCATCGTCGCCAGCCGCCGCACGACCAGCGGCACGCGCCAGCCGAGGAAGCCCTGCATCACCATCTGCCCGGCCATCGTGCCGACCACCGAGGACGACACGCCCGACGCGATCAGCGAGACCAGGAACGCGCCCGCCGCCGCAGGACCCAGCAGCGGCGTCAGCGTCTTGTAGGCCTGGTCGATCTCGGCGACCTCGCTGTGGCCGAGGTGGAAGGCGGCCGCCGCCATGATCACCATGGCGATGTTGACGAGGCCCGCGAGCGCCAGCGCCACCACCACCTCGCGGTTCGAGTAGCGCAGCAGCACGCGCCGGTCGGCGTCGTCGCGGACCCCGCCGCGCCCCTGCGTCAGCCCCGAATGCAGGAACAGCGCGTGCGGCATCACCGTCGCGCCGATGATGCCGACCGCGATGGTCAGCGCCTCGGCGTCCGGGATCCGCGGCGTCGTCAGGCCCCTGGCCGCGTCGGCCCAGGCGACCGGGGCGACGAACAGCTCGATCGCGTAGCAGAGGCCGATGGTGGCCACCATCGTGCCGATGACGATCTCCATCCAGCGGAAACCCCCGCGCTCCAGCAGCAGGATCGCGTAGGTGACGATTGCCGTGACCACCATGCCGGCGAACAGCGGCATGCCGGTGAGCAGCGACAGCCCGATCGCGCCGCCGAGGAACTCGGCGAGGTCGGTGGCCATCGCGGCGAGCTCGCTCACCGCCCACATCGCGAGGCGCACGGGCTTGCGGAACTCCGCGCGGCAGAGCTCGGCGAGGTTTTGGCCGGTGACGATGCCGAGCTTGGCCGAGAGCGCCTGGAACAGCATCGCCACGAGGTTGGCGGCCAGCACCACCCAGAGCAGGCGGTAGCCGTACTTGGCGCCGGCCTGGATGTTCGTCGCGAAGTTGCCGGGGTCCATGTAGGCGATCGAGGCCATCACGGCGGGCCCCGTGAACAGCAGGAACCGTCCGCGCCCGACGGCCCGCCCGTCGAGCACGTCGCGGATGCCCTGCTCGGTGCGCCGGCTCAGGTTTTCGCGCTGCGGTGCGATCCGGCGGCCGGCCGGCGTCTCCGCGAGGGGTTGGTCCATGGACGTCGCCGCGCTTCCGCACGGCCCCGTGCCGCGCCTTGTATAGCATGAGCTATAAAGATGCGCCCGGGCTCAAGGTCAAGGGCGATTCTTGCGCCGCGCCGGGGCTCGCCTTCCGCCGCGCTTTTGCTAAACAGGGGCCTCGCGCCGCAGCCGACCGGCTTCCCGGTGTGTCCGCAGGGATCGCGCGCAAGGACGCCGCAGGGCGTCCGCCCACGCGACCTGCTCGAGGGGAGAGAGCCGGCACCATGCAGGATCCGCCACGATCCGAGCCCGCGCTCATCGATCCGGAGGTCCACGTCGAGAGCTTCCGGCAGGCCCGCGAGGCCCGGCGCTCCGAGCTCGTCGAGGACTACGTGGAGTTGATCGCCGACCTGATCGGCGACGGCGGCGAGGCGCGCCAGGTCGACATCGCCGCCCGCCTCGGCGTGGCGCAGCCGACCGTCGCCAAGATGCTGAAGCGGCTGGCCGAGGACGGCCTGGTGCAGCAGCGCCCCTATCGCGGGGTGTTCCTCACAGAGGCCGGCCGGGCGCTCGCCAGCCAGGCGCGCGAGCGCCATCGCATCGTCGAACGCTTCCTGTGCGCGCTCGGCGTCAGCCCCGAGACCGCGCGCCGCGACGCCGAGGGCATCGAGCACCACGTCAGCGGCGAGACCCTGGAGGCGTTCCGGCGCTTCAGCGAAGGCCGGCCCGACGCGTGACGTTTGTTGCCTTCGACCGGGGCCGAAGGCGTCCGCCGCACGGGCGGCGGCGCGCGTTCGCGCTTGCGGACGGCCTCCGGCCGTCCGGACGGGCTTCGTCGTGGGGTTCGAGGCCGGTCACCCGAACAGGTCGACGGTGGTGAAGCCGCGGTCTTCCAGGCGTTCGGCGAGCACGCGCCGGTGGCAACGCTCCGGGTCGCGCTCGAAGCAGAGCAGGCAGGTCGGCGCGGCCTCGGCCATCCGGGCGAGCTCGTCCAACGCCAGGCCGCCGTCGGCGGTGTCGAGCACCGCCTCGCAGTAGATTTGGCGCATCAGCGTCGCGTCGTGGGCGCGGGCGGCCTCGCGCCCGGCCTTCGGCGTGCCGAGGCTGCGCAGGTGGGCGTAGGCGAGGCCCGCCTCCTCGACCCCGGCCTTGAGCGCGCCCTTCGAGAACCCGCGCTTGCGCGAGTTGGCCACCGCCCGCACGTCCGCGAGCAGGCCGCATCCGGCGTCGCGCAGCGCCCCGGTCAGGCGCTCCGGGTCGAGGCCTTCGTATCCTATGGTGAACAGAACCTTACCCAACCCGAGCCCTCCGAAGAAGCGAGGCGGCGGCGTGACTTAACCGAACCGGCGCGCGGCGCGCGGACGCCGTCCACGCGGTCATGTGTCTCGGCCGACACGGGTTCCGGAATTCCGCCGCATTGACGGCAAAAGTCTGTTAACCGCCCCGGGGTCATCGAATACCTCTGTTGTGGCGCTTCACCAGATGGCGGGCCGGGCATCGATGTCGCTGAGGAATGCTCGACCCGTGGATCTCGCTCCGACCTCGGCCGGCCTGCGCGCCCTCGCCAAGTCCACCTTCGCCAAACGCATCCTCGCGGCGACGCTGCTGGCGAGCCTCGCGGCGTGCGCGGCCAACAACGACTTCTACCCGACGAACGGCGACGCGAAGCCCCATCCGGGCGTCGCGCGGGCCAAGAGCCATCCGATCCAGGGCATCGACATCTCGAAGTGGCAGGGCAACGTCGACTGGGCCTCGGTCCGCGCCGCCGGCACCCAGTTCGCCTTCATCAAGGCGACGGAGGGCGGCGACCACGTCGACGACCGCTTCCGCGCCAACTGGGACGCGGCCGGCCAGGCGGGCGTGCCCCGCGGGGCCTACCACTTCGTGTTCTGGTGCCGCTCGGCCAAGGAGCAGATGGACTGGTTCAAGAAGAACGTCCCCAACGATCCGACCGCCCTGCCCCCGGTGCTGGACGTGGAGTGGAACGGCCACTCGCAGACCTGCCCCAAGAAGCTGCCCAAGGCGCAGGCCCTGGCGATGACGACGTACATGCTCGAGGAGATGGAGCGGTACACCGGCAAGCGGCCGATCATCTACACCGACATCACCTTCCACAAGGACGTGCTCGAGGGCGAGCTGCCCGACTACCCGCACTGGCTGCGCTCGACCGCGGCCGAGCCCGAGCAGCGCTTCGCCAACCGCAAGTGGATGCTGTGGCAGTTCACCTCGACCGGCCGCGTGCCGGGGGTGCGCGGCGACGTCGACCGCAACGCCTTCTACGGCACGCCGGCCGAGTGGGCCTCGTTCCTCTCCACCGATTGCGACCCGCGCGAGCACGGGCGCCTCGCCCAGCAGGGCCTCTGCACCGGCAAGTAGTCCCCCGGTCCGCGCTTGCGCGGACGGGTCATCCGGGCCCCAAGGCGTGCGCGGCGCAAAACCCGCGCGCCGACGCTGAAAAATCATCGAATTCGTGCATATTCTGTCAACTAATGGACGGACCGGGCCGTCGCATGTCCTGTAGGTTGTGACGTTCCAACTCCTACCGTCGAATCGCATGCCGGCCGCGTCCTCTTCCCCGTTCGACGGAAATCGCCTGCTCCAGGACCTGCAGGACGCCGACCGCGCCCTGCTGGCGTCGCATCTCGAACCGACCACCTACGCCAAGGGCGACGTGATCTTCGCCGCCGGCACCGAGGTCGGCGCGATCACCTTCCCCTGCCGGCAGACGGTGGTGACCCTGCTGATCGCGATGCAGGACGGCCGCAGCGCCGAGACCGCCACGATCGGTTGCGAGGGCGCCGTCGGCGGCGTGGTCAGCGACGGCCGGGTGCCCGCCTCCACCAGCGCCGTGGTGCAGATCGGCGGGCCGGCCCTGCGCCTCGACGCGGCGCACCTGCAGGAGGCCAAGCGCCGCTCGGCCACCCTGCGCGCCCTGTTCACCCGCTACTCGGACTGCCTGCTCGCGCAGGTGCTGCAATCGGTGGCCTGCAACGCCCTGCACCCGATCGAGGCGCGCTGCCTGCGCTGGCTGCTGACCCTCCAGGACCGGATCGCGGGCGACGTGCTGCCGGTGACCCACGAGCAGCTCGCCGCGATGCTCGGGGTCCAGCGCACCTATCTCACCCGCATCCTCAGCACGCTGCAGGCGCAAGGGCTGCTCCGCGTCGGGCGCGGCCGCATCACCGTCCTCGACCGGGCCGCGATGGTGGACGCCGCCTGCGAGTGCCACGGCGCCGTCCACCGCCACTACGACACCGTCCTCGGCGCGGGCCACGCCGTCGCAGGACCTTCGGAGCGCGCGGCCCAGCCCGGCCGCGACGGGATCGCAGCGAGGCGCGATGCCGCCCGGTGACGCCCGCCCGGACCGGGTCGCGCTGGTGTCGGCCCACGCCGCCGCGCCGCCGGCCGAGACCGGGTTCGACGACACCGTGCTGCTCGCGCGCGAACTGCTCGGCGCGCCGGCCGCGTTCCTCGCCCTCGCCGACGGCGCGGGCCTGCAGGTGGCGGCGCAGCTCGGGATCGCCGCGCCCGGCGGCCGGGCCCCGGCGGGGCTGCTCGAACGGGGCGGGCTCTGCCAGGAGCACGTCGAGCAAGGCGAATCCGGCATCCTGTCCGTCCTCGGAGGCGCCGGCCCCCGCCCGTTCCGCTTCCTCGCGGCGCTCCGCCTCGAATCGCGCGGGGGCGTGCCGCTCGGGACGCTCTGCGTGCTGGACGACGCCCCGCGCGCCGGCCTCACCCCGGGGCAGGAGGCGGGCTTGCACGCGCTCGGGCGCCGCACGGTCGGCCTGCTGG
>NZ_VRUT01000161.1:0-10569 GCF_008039465.1 Methylobacterium sp. WL120
AGCGGGAGGTGGGCGGCGACGGATTCGCGGCCGATGGTCAGCGCCTTGACGCCCGCCTCGCCGGCGATGCCGCGCAGCACCCGCGCCGAGACGATGACGATCGAGGGTCCCGGCGGCCCTCTCGACCTGCGGGTGATCCGCCCGCGGGCCGGCGTGAAGCTGCGCGGGGCCTACCTGCACATCCATCGCGGCGGCTGGGTCTGGGGCTCGGCCGACGAGCAGGACCCGTGGCTGGAGCGGATCGCCGACACCTGCGGCTTCATCTGCCTCTCGGTCGATTACCGCCTCGCCCCCGAGCATCCCTATCCGGCCGCCCTCCTCGATTGCGAGGCGGCCGCGCTCTGGCTCGCTGGGCCGGGCAAGGCCGAGTTCGGCGTCACGGCGCTGACGATCGGCGGCGAATCGGTCGGCGCGCACCTCGCGGTGATGGTGCTGCTGCGCCTGCGCGACCGGCACGCGCTGCCGCGCGCGTTCCGCGGCGCGAACCTCAACGCCGGCTTCTTCGACCTCGGGCTGACCCCGTCGGTGCGCAACTGGGGCGACGAGCGCCTCGTCTGCAACACCACCGACCTGACCGCCTTCGCCAACGGCTACGTCCGCGACGGCATCGACCGGCGCCGGCCGGACGTCTCGCCGATCTACGCCGACCTCAAGGGCCTGCCGCCGGCGCTATTCACGGTCGGCACCTGCGACCCGCTGCTCGACGACACGCTCTACATGTCCGGCCGCTGGGCCGCGGCCGGCAACGGCGGCCACACGTCGGTCTATGCCGGTGGCTGCCACGTCTTCATCCGCTATCCCGGCGCGATGTCCGAGCGGGCGCTGGAGCTGATCGACCGCTTCCTGATGGCGCTCGCCTGAGCGGGCGCAAGGGGCCTGGGAAAACGGCCGACCCGGGCGTCCTGCCGCCGGCCTTCGCCGCGTGGTTTTCCGCGCGGGGCTGGACGCCGCGGCCGCACCAGCTCGAGTTGCTGCGCATCGCGGGCGCCGGGCGCTCGGCGCTGCTCGTGGCCCCGACCGGCGCCGGCAAGACGCTCGCCGGCTTCCTGCCGAGCCTCGTCGCCCTGTCGCAGAGCCGGGCGAAGCCGTCCGAGCGAAAACTCCACACGCTCTACATCTCGCCGCTGAAGGCGCTTGCGGTCGACATCGCGCGCAACCTCGAGGCACCGGTGGAGGGCATCGGCCTGTCGCTGCGGATCGAGACCCGCACCGGCGACACCCCGGCGCACAAGCGCACCCGCCAGATCGAGCGCCCGCCGGACATCCTGCTCACCACGCCGGAGCAGCTCGCCCTCCTCATCGCGCACCGCGAGGCGGCGGACTTCTTCTCCCAGCTGCGCTGCGTGGTGCTGGACGAGCTCCACGCCCTGGTCACCTCGAAGCGCGGCGACCTGCTGTCGCTCGCGCTGGCCCGCCTGCACCGGCTCAGCCCCGGCCTCGCCGCGATCGGCCTGTCGGCGACGGTGCGCGAGCCGGACGCGCTGCGGCAGTATCTCGTGCCGCAGAGCGCGCTCTCCGAATCGGACCCGGATACCGGTGACGGCGCAGGTCCCTTCTCCCAGGGTGAGAAGGACAGGATGAGGGGCGTGGCCCCTCCGGATACGGCACGCCCCTCACCCCAACCCTTGCCCCCTGGGAGAGGGAACGCATCGAGCCCCATGGCCGACCTCGTCGTCGTGCGCGGCGGGGCCGCGCCGAACCTGCACCTGCTCGACATCGGCAAGACCCTGCCGCTCGCCGGGCACACGGCCTGGCATTCCATGCCGGCGATCTACGACCTGATCCGGGCGCACCGCACGGTGCTTGTCTTCGTCAACACCCGTCTCCAGGCGGAGTACACCTTCCAGGAGCTGTGGCGCCTCAACGACGACGTGCTGCCGATCGCCCTCCACCACGGCTCGCTCGACGCCACCCAGCGCCGCCGCGTCGAGGCGGCGATGGCGGCGGGCTCGCTTCGCGCCATCGTCTGCACCGCGACGCTCGACCTCGGCATCGACTGGGGCGACGTCGACCTCGTGATCAACGTCGGCGCGCCGAAGGGCGCGAGCCGGATCATGCAGCGGATCGGGCGCGCCAACCACCGCATGGACGAGCCGTCGAAGGCCTACCTCGTCCCCGGCAACCGCTTCGAGATCCTCGAATGCCGGGCGGCGCTCGATGCCGTCGAGGAGGCGGCGCAGGACACGCCCGACGCCCGCCTCGGCGCGCCGGACGTGCTCGCCCAGCATGTGCTCGGCATGGCCTGCGCCGACGCGTTCGACCCGTTGGCGCTCTACGACGAGGTGATCTCGGCCGCCCCCTACGCGACCCTGTCCTGGGAGGATTTCGAGGCGGTCGTCGACTACGTCGCCACCGGCGGCTACGCGCTGCGCGCCTACGAGCGCTTCGCCAAGATCCTGCGCGGGCCGGACGGCTTGTGGCGGGTGCGCGACGCGCGCGTCGCGCAAGCTTACCGGATGAACGTCGGCACCATCGTCGAGGCGGCGAAGGTGAAGGTCCGGCTCGCCCGCTCGCTGCGCGGCAAGCCCGGCACGGTGCTGCCGAAGACCGGCCGGGTGCTCGGCGAGATCGAGGAGGATTTCGCCGACACCCTGACGCCGGGCGACACCTTCCTGTTCGCCGGCGAGGTGCTCCGTTTCGAGGGCTTGGCCGAGGACGAGGCGATGGCCACCCGCGCCGGGCCCGGCACCGACCCGGCGATCCCCTCCTATGCCGGCTCGAAGTTCCCGCTCTCGACCTACCTCGCTGCGCGCGTGCGCGCGATCATCGCCGACCCGTTCGAATGGGACCGGCTGCCGCGGCAGGTCGCCGACTACCTGCTGCTCCAGCGCAGCCGGTCGCTGCTGCCGGGCGAGCGCGACCTCCTGGTCGAGACCTTCCCGCGGGCGGGGCGCCACTACCTCACGGCCTTCCCGTTCGAGGGCCGGCTCGCGCACCAGACGCTCGGCATGCTGCTGACGCGGCGGCTGGAGCGCGCCCGCCTGCGGCCGCTGGGATTCGCCGCCAACGATTACGGCATCGCGATCTTCATGACCCGCGACCTCTCCGAGCGGATCGCGCTGGAGCCCCGCTTCCTCGAAGACCTGTTCGCGCAGGACATGCTCGGCGACGACCTCGAAGCCTGGCTCGACGAATCGTCGATGATGAAGCGCACCTTCCGCCAATGCGCGGTCATCGCCGGGCTGATCGAGCGCCGCCATCCCGGGCTGAAGAAGACCGGGCGGCAGGTGACGATCTCCACCGACCTGATCTACGACGTGCTGCGCAAGCACCAGCCCGACCACCTGCTGATGCGCGCCGCGCGCCAGGATGCGGCAACCGGACTCCTCGACGTGAGGCGGCTCGGCATGATGTTGGAGCGCATCCAGGGGCGAATCACCCACAAGGCCCTCGACCGCGTCTCGCCGCTTTCGGTCTCCGTGATGCTGGAGATCGGGCGGGAACGGGTCTACGGCGAGGGCGCCGACGAGATCCTGGCCGAGGCCGAGGCCCAGCTTCTCGAAGAGGCGCTGGGGTGACGGCCCCCTTCCCCACCGACGAGGACACCATCTTGGCGCTCGGCCTGAGACTCGAGAAGACTCAAAAATCCCCCGGCCTGACGCTCGCCGGCGAGGTTCTCACCCTCGATTTGTGCGGCGGCCTGTGGGCGCCCGCGCACCGCACCCTGATCGTGTCCGATCTCCACCTGGAGAAGGGCTCGGCGTATGCGGCCCGCACCGGCCAGTTCTTGCCGCCCTACGACACCCGCGAGACCCTGGCCTGCCTGCACGAGGCCGTGGCCCGCTTCGACCCGGCCTGCATCGTGGCCTTGGGGGACAGCTTCCACGACGCGCGCGGGCCGGAGCGGATGGAGCCGGGCGACCGGGCGATGGTCGCGGCGCTGCAGCAGGGCCGCGACTGGGTCTGGATCGCCGGCAACCACGACGCCGCGGTGAGCGAGGGCGTCGGCGGGCGCTACGCCGACGTGCTGCGGCTCGGCGGCCTGACGCTGCGCCACGAGCCGACCCCGGGCGCGGCGCCCGGCGAGGTCGCCGGCCACCTGCATCCCTGCGGCAAGGTCGCGATGCGCGGCCGGGCGGTGCGCCGCCGCTGCTTCGTCACCGACGGAACCCGCCTGGTGATGCCGGCCTTCGGCGCCTACGCCGGCGGCCTCAACGTCCGCGACGCGGCGTTCGAGCCGCTGTTTTCCAAGGACTTCACCGCGCACTTGCTGGGCGACGGGCGGGTGTTCTCCATCGGGCGCGGGATGCTCTCGAAGGATTGAGATGTTCGCGATACTGCTCTTGAGCATCGAAACCGATACCGTCGTCGGACCTGCCGAGTGCCGTATACCTGCTTGCCAGCCGTCGGCATGGCACCCTCTACCTGGGCGTGACAAACGACCTTGCGCGTCGTGTTCATGAGCACAGGACGAAGAGATATCGCGGGTTCACTGCGACCTACGACGTGAATCGCCTCGTTTGGTACGAATTCTACGATCGGATCGTCGACGCGATCGACCGCGAGAAGGCGCTCAAGAAGTGGCGGCGCGACTGGAAGGTCCGACTCATCGAGGACTTCAATCCCGAATGGTCGGAGCTCTATCCGACGCTTACGGGCTGGACGGGGCTTTGAAACACCACCCCGCCATTCCGGGGCCGCGCAGCGGAGCCGGAATGGCGGGGATGGCGTGAAAATCATGAACAGCCGTGCGCGTGCCCATCATGCTCCGGCAGCGTCAGCCCGAAATGCGAGACCAGGTCGGCGACCTGGGCCGGGCTGAGCTGGCGCGGATTGAGGTTGCGCAGGAGCAGGTAGAGCTTGGCCGTCTCCTCCAGCTCCTCGGTGGCGAAGACGGCGGCCTCCAGGCTCTCGCCGGCCACCACCGGGCCGTGGTTGGCGAGCAGCACGGAGGCGTACTTCCCCGCCAGACCCCGGATCGCATCGGCCACCGCGGGATCGCCGGGGCGGTAGTACGGCACGAGGGCCGTGCCGCCGGTGCGCATCAGGTAGTACGGCGTCAGCGGCGGCAGCACCGCCTTCGGGTCGATCTCGGGCAGCATCGACACCGCCACCGCGTGGGTCGAGTGCAGGTGGACGATGGCGCGAGCCTCGGCGCGGCTCTCGTAGAGCGCGGTGTGCAGCGGGATCTCCTTGGTCGGCTTGTCGCCGGAGACCACCCGACCCGCGGCGTCGAGGCGCGAGATCCGGGCCGGGTCGAGGAAGCCGAGCGAGGCGTTGGTCGGCGTCACCAGCCAGCCGCCGTCGGGCAGGCGCAGGGAGATGTTGCCCGAGGAGCCGGGCGTCAGGCCGCGCTCGAACAGCGAGCGCCCGTAGCGGCAGATGTCCTCGCGCTGCTTCGACTCGCTCATGCCCGATCCCTCATGCCCGATCCCTCATGCGGTCGCGCCCGCCACCAGCGCGAAGCCGAGGTCGATCGTCTCGGCCGGTCCGCCCGCCGCCAGGCGCTCGGCGGCGACTTCGCCGATCCGCAGCCGCGGCGTGCGGATCGTCGAGAGCGGCTGCGGCATCGCCGCGGTGATGTCGAGGCCGTTGTAGCCGAACAGCGCGAGCCGGTGCGGGATCGACCACCCGCGCGCCAGGCAGCAGAAGTAGCCGCCGAGCGCCATGTCGTCGTTGGAGAAGTACACGGCGTCGAGGTCCGGCGTGCGGTCGAGCAGCCGGTCGAGCGCCGCCCGCCCCGCCGTAGCGGAGGACGGTTCGGCCACGATCTCGCGGTCGATCAGTCCGTGCCCCGTGCCTTGCAGGGCCGCCTCGAACCCCGCGAGCCGCTTGCCCGCCCGGAGGTCGCGAAGGATGTCGTGGCCGACATAGCCGATGCGGCGGTAGCCCCGCGCCAGCAGGTGCGCGGCGCTGGCCTCGCCGACCGCCCGGTTGGAGAAGCCGACGACGAGGTCGAGGCCCGGCCCGTCCGTGTCGATCATCTCGACGACGCGGATGCCGGCGGCGCGCAGCAGCGCCACGGTGTCGGGATTATGCTCCAGACCGGTGAGGACGAGCCCGGCCGGGCGCCACGACAGCAGGGCGGCGACCAGCGCCTCCTCGCGGTCGGGATCGTAGTCGGAGACGCCGATCACGCTCTGGAAGCCGGTGCGGTCGAGCGCCCCCGTCAGCCCGCGCAGCAGGTCGGGGAAGACGATGTTGGCGAGCGACGGGATCACGATGCCGACGAGCTGCGAGCCGGCCGACGCCGCGTTGCCGGCCAGCGACCCGGCCAGGCGGTTCGGCACGTAGCCGAGCTTGGCCACCGCCTCGGCCACGCGGTCGGCGGTGCGCTTCGCGAACGAGCCCTGGTTGCGCAGCACCCGCGAGACGGTGCTCTCGCCGAACCCCGATTCCCGGGCGACGTCCGCCAGCGTCACGAGGCGCCGATGCAGGTTCATGGTGGCCCTTCGCGCGGCGAGATCAGAAGCGACATATCGAGCATCGCTGTCACCCGCAACTCGATTGGCAGCGCTGCCAAAATACTTTAGGCAGAATCCAAGCGCCGCATCACGGCGCAGAATCAATCATGACGCCGACGCGCCAAGACGTCGGCCTTGGAGGACGCCATGAGTTCACCAGCCGCCGTGCTGCCGGGCAGCGCCGTGCCGTCGAAGGACTTGGTCGAGCAGACCTATACGAAGGTGTTCTGGCGCCTCGTGCCGTTCCTGATGCTCTGCTACGTCGTCGCCTACCTCGACCGGGTGAACGTCGGCTTCGCCAAGCTGCAGATGTCCCAGGACCTCGGCTTCAGCGAGACGGTCTACGGCTTCGGCGCGGGCGTGTTCTTCATCGGATACTTCCTGTTCGAGGTGCCCTCGAACGTGATCCTCCACAAGGTCGGCGCACGGATCTGGATCGCCCGGATCATGGTCACCTGGGGGATCATCTCGGGCGCGTTCCTGTTCGTGAACTCGGCGACCACCTTCTACATCATGCGCTTCCTGCTCGGCCTCGCCGAGGCCGGCTTCTATCCGGGCGTGATCCTCTACACGACGGCCTGGTTCCCGGCCCATCGCCGCGCCAAGGTCATCGCCGTGTTCATGGCGGCGATCCCCGTCTCGGGCATCTTCGGCAACCCGCTCTCGGGCTGGATCATGGACGCTTTCAACGGCGCACACGGCCTGGCCGGCTGGCAGTGGATGTTCGTGATCGAGGCGGTGCCGGCGGTGCTGGTCGGCGTCGCGGTGTTCTTCTACCTCGACAACCGCGCCTCCGAGGCCAAGTGGCTGAACGACGCCGAGAAGGCGGTGATCGAGCGCGACATCGCCGCCGACAACGTCGGCAAGGAGACGAGCCCGCACTCGATCGCGACCGTGTTCAAGAACGGCCGCGTCTGGTTCATGAGCTTCATCTACTTCTGCTTCGTCACCGGCCAGTACGGCCTGACCTTCTGGATGCCGACCCTGGTGAAATCCACCGGCGTGCAGGGCAACCTCAACATCGGCCTCATCAGCGCGATCCCGTTCCTGTTCGCGGTGTTCGTGATGATCCTGCTCGGGCGCAGCGCCGACCGGATGCGCGAGCGGCGCTGGCACTTGATCGTGCCGGCGCTCTGCGGCGCCGTCGGCTTCGTCGTCGCGGCCACCGCCGGCAGCACCACGATCGCGATCATGGCGCTCTCGGTGGCGGCCGGCGGGGTGCTCACCTGCGCGCCGCTGTTCTGGTCGCTGCCCACCGCCTTCCTCTCGGGTGCGGGCGCCGCCGCCGGCATCGCGCTGATCAACTCGGTCGGCAACCTCGCGGGCTTCGCCAGCCCCTACGTGATCGGCGCCCTGAAGGACTACAGCGGCAACACCGCCACCGGCATGTACGCCCTCGCCGCGATGCTGGTACTCGGTTCGATCGCGACCTTCGTGACGCCCAAGGGCCTGGTAAACCGCTAGACCCCGGCACCCGCCGCCCAAGGCCCCAACCGGACATCCACGATGACAGCAACCTCCTCCGCCCGCCACGCCGCGGTGATCGGGCTCGGCTCGATGGGCTTCGGCATGGCGGCCTCGCTGCTGCGCGCCGGCTTCATGGTCGCGGCCTGCGACGTGAACCCCGAGGCCGTCGCCCGCTTCTCGGCGGCCGGCGGGCGCGGCGTGGCGAGCCCGGCGGAGGCGGCCGAGGGGGCGGGCGTGGTCATCTGCGTCGTCGTCAACGCCGCCCAGACCGAGGCCGTGCTGTTCGGCGAGGACGGCGCCGCGGCGGCGATGCCGGAGGGCGCGGTGTTCGTCTCCTCCGCGACCATGGACCCGGCGGTCGCCCGGCGCCTCGCCGCCCGCCTCGAGGCGAGCGGCCGCCACTACCTCGACGCGCCGATGAGCGGGGGCGCGGCGCGCGCCGCAGACGGGGCGCTGACCTTCCTGGCCTCGGGCACGCAAGCCGCCTTCGATGCGGCCCGTCCCGCCCTCGATGCGATGGCCGGCACGCTCTACGAGCTCGGCGACGCGGCCGGGCAGGGCGCGGCGTTCAAGATGATCAACCAGCTGCTGGCCGGCGTGCACATCGCCGCGGCGTGCGAGGCGATGAGCTTCGCCGCCAAGCAGGGCCTCGACCTCGCGCGCGTCTACGAGGTCATCACCAAGTCGGCCGGCAATTCGTGGATGTTCGAGAACCGGATGCCTCACGTGCTCGACGGCGACTACGGCCCGAAGAGCGCGGTCGACATCTTCGTCAAGGACCTCGGCATCGTGCAGGACATGGCCCGCGTCGAGAAGTACCCCGTACCGGTGGCGGCCGCCGCCCTGCAGATGTTCCTGATGGCCTCGGGCTCGGGCATGGGGCGCGACGACGATTCCTCCGTCGCGCGGCTCTACGCCCAGGTCTCGGGCGCGACCCTGCCGGCGGCGAAGAGCTGAGCATCCGTCGGCGTTCGATCGTTCGATCCACCACCTCATCCTGAGGTGCCCGCCTCGGCGGGCCTCGAAGGAGCCCTCCAGAACCCGCCGTCATCCCTGGAGGGCTCCTTCGAGGCCTCCGCTTCGCTCCGGCACCTCAGGATGAGGGGCAAGGGTGGGACGACCGGGGATCTAACGCTCGGTCTCGACGCGAACCGGCGTCGAGACCGGCGCAGAAAGAGTTCGAAACCATGCCGCGCTTTGCCGCCAACCTCACCTTGATGTTCACCGAGCTGCCCTTCCTCGACCGCTTCGCCGCGGCCGCGGACCAGGGTTTCGGGGCCGTCGAGTTCCTGTTCCCCTACGCGCATCCGGCCGACGCGATCGCCGAGCAGCTCGCGCGCCACGGCCTGACCCAGGCGCTGTTCAACCTGCCGCCGGGCGACTTCGAGGCCGGCGAGCGCGGGCTCGCGGCCCTGCCCGAGCGCTTCGACGAGCTGAAGCAAGGCGTCGCCACAGCGCTCCGCTACGCCGAGGCCACCGGCGTCGGGCGCCTCCACCTGATGGCGGGCTTGGCCGACCCGAACGATTCGACCGCGCGCGACGCCTACCGCCGCGCCGTCGCCTGGGCGGCGGAGGCCGTCGGCAGCACCGGACGGGATTTGGTGCTGGAGCCGATCAACGGCCGCAACATGCCGGGCTACTTCCTGAACGACTTCGGGGCGGCGGCGGCGCTGATCCGCGACCTCGGGTTGCCGAACCTGAAGCTGCAATTCGACCTGTATCACTGCCAGATCATGCACGGCGACGTCACGATGCGCCTGCGCGAGCTGATGCCGATCGTCGGGCACGTGCAGACCGCCTCGGTGCCGGCGCGCCACGAGCCCGGCACCGGCGAGATCGACGACGCCTTCCTGTTCGCGGAGCTCGACCGGCTCGGCTACGACGGGTTCGTCGGCTGCGAGTACAACCCGGCCGCCGGCACCGTCGAGGGCTTAAGCTGGTTCGCGCCCTATCGCGCCGGCCAGCGGGGAAACGCCCGATGAGCGCTTCGCAGTCTCCTTCCCGAGCCCTCGCCCTCGGCTGCGTCGCCGACGACTATACCGGCGCCTCCGACCTCGCCAACACCCTGACCAAGGCGGGCCTGCGCACGGTGCAGACCATCGGCGTGCCGGCCGACGACCTCGTCCTGCCGGAGGTCGACGCCGTGGTGGTGGCGCTCAAGAGCCGGTCCGTCGCGCCGGGCGAGGCGGTGTCGCGCTCGCGCGAGGCCGACGCCTGGCTCCGCCGCCGCGGCGCGAACCACGTGCTGTTCAAGGTCTGCTCGACGTTCGACTCGACCGACGCCGGCAACATCGGCCCGGTGCTCGACGCCCTTCGGGCGGATGCGGCCGAGCCGATCGCGCTGGTCACGCCCGCCTTCCCCGAGACCGGGCGCAGCGTCTGCCAGGGCCACCTCTTCGTCGGCGCGACCCTGCTGGCCGAGAGCCCGCTGAAGGACCATCCGCTCAACCCGATGCGCGATTCGAATCTCGTGCGGGTGCTCGCCCGCCAGAGCGCCGGCACGGTCGGGCTCGTCGACATCGCCACCGTGGCAAAGGGGCCTGAGGCCGTCGCCGCCCGCCTCGACGCCCTGGCGGCGGACGGCCACGGCGCGGCGATCGCCGACGCGATCTTCGAGTCAGACCTCGAGATCCTGGGCCGCGCCGCCCTCGGGCACCGGGTCTCCTGCGGCGCCTCGGGCCTCGGCCTCGGCCTCGCC
>NZ_VRUT01000162.1:0-10351 GCF_008039465.1 Methylobacterium sp. WL120
GTGAGGTGATGGCGAACAAACGGAGAGGAAGAACCAGGACACCCCGATCAATCCGAAGCGCTTCGAGCGCGCTCGATTGAGTGGGACCTGTTCTCCAAGCGGACTTCATCAGGGCGCGCAGCGATCCGCTGCAGATCAGACGCCGTATACATGGCCGCAACCGACCAGTTCACCCGAACCGATCCGACATCCTTGACCCGCAGGAGCCATCCATACACGGATTGAAGTCCGGGCTATAGGCCGGGAGGTAGAGCAAGCGTGCGCCAGCCGCCTCGATGGCTGCCCTCACCTCGGTGACTTTGTGGACGTTCAGGTTGTCGAGGATGACCGTGTCGCCGCGCTTTAGCACCGGAACCAGGGTGCCGGTAACGTAAGTCAGGAAGCGATCGCCGTTTGTCGCTCCGTCGAACAAGGTGGTGGCGACGAGGCCGTTCGTGCGCAGGGCGGCGGTGACGGTGGTGGTCTTGTCGTGCCCGTGTGGAGCGGAGATGCGGCAGCGCTCGCCCCGTGGGGATCGGCCATAGGGCCGCACCATGTTGGTGGCGGCCGACGTCTCGTCGATGAAGATGATACTGTCCAATAAAATAACAGTCCGCCGGTATTGCACCCGCGGACTGCTCTTATATCGCCTGCAAAAGATTTACTATCGAATGCGACGCGGGCACCCTGACTGACGCATCGAGTAAAATTCTGGGCTCACAGTAGTTCTAGTTTCTTCATAGATCGCGGGATTGGAAGCGTCTCTCGCGAAACCGCCACGTTGATAAATGATATTTGTCTCGAAGGAATTGCTTGCGCCCTGTCGGAGAATGCCCTGAGGATTCACTAGATCCACCTGCCTGTTATAAATTACCTGATAACACCTGTCATTCTGAGGAGTTACCTGCTGAGTGAACGATCGGTCATAAGCTCCCTGCTGCGCATGCGCATACCCAGTGGATGCTGCCAAAGCTGCGGCCGCAGCGGCGATAACAAACTGTTTCAAGTTTCGCTCCAAAGATCAAAGTTAAGACATCTAAAGGGATAACGAGGCCGCACCTCATCGTCACTACGTATTTAAAACTGATCCCCCTAGTTCTGCACACCGACCGCTGATGGCTCAATGATTTAACAAACTGTCTTAACGGTCATGTAAGTATAGTATACATTTATAGGAATGTTTGCATAAATTACGTGGATGTGGTAAAGTTGCGGCTTTATTCGTAATTGCTCAGGTCCTTTGGGGTTGTGCACATCGGTTGGCTGGAGGGATGAGGTCGCATTTCCGCTCGACGGCGGGGCTCGTCTGTGAGTCAAAGGGTGGGTGAAGCCACTCGCCTGCCTGTCCGACAAAGATGCCCTGATCGCCCCCCTGATGGAGCGGATCGAGGCGCTGGTGGCCCAGAATGCCGCCTTGATGGCCGAGAACGTGCGCTTGACGGCACGGGTTTCGGAGTTGGAAGCGAAGCTCGGCCTACCACCCAAGACGCCGGACAATTCGAGCCTGCCGCCGTCGAAGGGGCAGAAGTCGTCGCAGCCCTCCGTCCCGAAACGCAAGGCCAAGCCGCATCCCGGCGCATGCCGCCTGCTTCATCCCGACCCGACCCGACCCGACCCGTCAGCACGACGTGCTGGCGCTATCTTGCCAAGCTTGCGGGGCCGACGTGTCGGGGGTGGAGCAGAGCCCATGCGAGACCTACGACCGTGTCGAGATCCCCAGGGTTGAGCCGGACGTGACGCGCAGCGCTGCACGGTGGTGACGCTGACTCAGAAAACTGGTCCGCAAAGAGCGCGGGTTTTTGGGGCATCCTGAACTGAGACGCAGAATTCCCCCTCCCCCCCCAAAAGACACGCAGGAATTGTATTCCTGGAGTGGCTTGTGCGTGCAGTCAGAAGCGCATAACATTTCCGTGTCGATGAACATCTTAAAATTTGAAATTGCTTAGGTTGGCGCGCGGAAAATCGAGTTCTTCCGGGCCCACCCAATGCTTCGCTTGCCTGCTCGGAGCTTAAGGTCGGTACCCACCGATTCAACATGCTTCAGACGCGCGTTTGAGCTGCGCAACCTTTTGGTGTGGCAAGCATTCATGATTCTTCTTCCGGCCAGAAACGTGTTGCAGAACGTTTCACGTCACGCACAACATGATACTTCTTCGGAAGTGCAAGTCGTTGAAAAAGATGGGTCCGTGAAGTCCGGCGTCGCATCGCGTAAGGCGCACCATTTTTCTGTGTTAATTTCTGTAGTGCTTCCTTGGACGACCACCCTTTGGTTGGCGGTGGGCAAATGCTTCGAAATCAATGCGTGAGAGATTTGTCCAATCAACACCTGGTGGTAGGGGGGCTGTCGCGAATGCTTTGAGCTCTTTGTCCGTCATCTGCCCATCGTACTTCTCGTGGACGTCCGTCAATTCGTGGCCGACCTGTAGGCGGACGGCTCGCGACGGGAGCTCAAGATCACGATCGTTCCTAATCTTGCCAGCTCGCAGACCATGAAACGTTCCAGAACGCCGCGGGTCGGCTCCGGATGCCGTGTAGAGTCGGCTCATTCGCTTCTGCGCGGCATCGGCAGGGTCCTTCGCCTGCATCAGCATCGGGAAGACCGGCCCGGGTGAGCTCAGCGCCCAATCCATGAAACCGCAGGTCTCGAAAAGGTCGTGGAGGACGAAAAGACCTAGTGACTCGTCCGTCTTGAAGGGGATCGGCTCCCAGCGTCCGTCGCGCAATTGGTGCGACTGCGAGCGGTAAACCCACACGCCGTTGTAGCGCATGATGTTCTCGCGACGCATGAAGACAAGGAGTCCAAGACGGCGGCCGGTGAGCTGACCTAATGCTGGAAGAAGAGCGTCGGACAATATGCCAGACGCTATGCCCTTCTCGACGATTCGTCCGAACTCATCCTGATCGGGCGCGAACCGTGACTTCGAGGGTGCTGCGCGCTTCGGGATCACGATCCTGCCCTCGAAGGCAATCGGCACTTTTGCGTCAGCGCAGGTCTCCCGCAGTATCGTTTTGATCCTGCTGAGATATGTCTCACGAATGGTTTTTGCGGCTAAACCTTGTCCTTCCTGCGCCTTATTCGCTGCTATGTAATCACGCGCGCGCTCAACGTCGTAGTCCTCCAGCTTAGAGACATTTGGCGGAAGCCAAGCGATTTCGTTGACGAATTCCTGGAGATCGGAGCGCGTGTAGCTGTCGATCGGTTTATCACCGGTGATCGCCAGAAAGATCGCTCTACGGTGTTCGAGGTAGCCGATCTCGGGGTGATGAGGATCGCCGTAGGTCTTCTTGCGGCCTTCGATAAAGCGCTTGGATGCGGTGCTGAACGGTGGGCCTTTCGGACCATCCTTCGTGCACAGCATAGCTCTGATGGCGGCGAGTTCGGCCATGACGGGATCAGGGCGCGCAGCGATGGCGACCGAGCTCATGCCGAGCATGCCGCGGGCGGTATTCTCGTCTTGGAGGGCTGAAACGATCGGCACCTCCAAAAAGGGTCCGCGTGCTGATGACTCCACTTTCATTGCACGGGTGCAGCCGATGTGGCTCAGCGCATCGAAGACGGCATCAACAGCGGGCACGCGAATGTCGTCAGGCAACGCACAGCGGTCGAGCACGGCGAGACCAAGCAATGCCGGCAGGGCAACCGTAAGCTGTTGCTCGATGCGCCTGCGGCTGGCTGCAGGGTCGACAGCGTCCAATGGGCTGCTCCGGATACGCTCGAATTCATAGCGTGCCATTCCCGCGAGGATGTCGGCAATCCGACGCGCCCGCGAATTCGGCACTTGTCCGATCGTCACCCGAATCGGCGCTAGGCGCAAATCTGGGTCGAGGGCCTTCGGCACGCGGATCTGAAAGACAGGGGTCTTACCATTGCGGGTGAGATGACGGCTCGGCACGCGTGTACAATCCCGTGTACATGGCGGGCGAAAGCGCTTTGTGAGAGGGGCTCAGCCTAGGCGAGAAAATGTGGCGGAGAGGGGGGGATTCGAACCCCCGATGGGCTTGCACCCATGCCGCATTTCGAGTGCGGTACAATCAACCGCTCTGCCACCTCTCCGCGAGGTGCCTCGTCGAGACCGGCGGTGCCTAGCATGAAGCACCGCCGGATCACAAGCGCGATCGCGCTTTTTCGATCGCGACCGTCGGTCGGCTCAGGCCTTCCCGGCCAGCGCCGCCGCGACGACCTGGGCGAAGGCGACAGGGTCGCGCGGGGTGTCGCCGTCCTGAATGCGGGCGAGATCGAGGAGGGTGCCGGCCGCCGGCGCGATCGCGTCCTCCGGGCCCTCGGCCAGCGCGCGGATCAGCGGGTGGCGCGGGTTGATCTCCAGGATCGGCTTGCCGCCGCCGGCCGCGCGGCCGGCGCGGCGCAGCAGGCGCTGCATCTGCAGGTCGGGGCCGTTGCCGCCGGCCGCCAGCACCACGGCGCTGTCGACGAGGCGGTCGGTGGCGCGCACGTCCGAGACGTCGTCGGACAAGGCCGCCTTGATCTTGGCGACGAGGTCGTCGACGCCGGCCGGGGCCTCGCCGGCCTCCGCGTCGCCAGAGAACTTCGACAGGTCGAGGGCGCCCTGGGTCACCGAGCGCAGCGGCTTCTCCTCGAAGCGCGCGAGCTGCTCGGGCCAGAACGCGTCGACGTGGTCGGAGAGCAGCAGCACCTCGAGCCCGCGGGCGCGGAAGCCTTCGAGCTGGGGCGAGCGGGCGAGCGCGTCGGCGTCGTCGGCGACGAGGTAGTAGATCGCCTCCTGGCCGTCCTTCATCCGCGAGACGTAGTCGGCGAGCCCGGTCCAGCCTTCCACCGCGGAGGACTTGAAACGCAGCAGCGGCGCGATCTCGGCGCGGCGCTCGTGGTCCTCGTAGATACCTTCCTTCACCACCGGCCCGAAGTTCTCCCAGAAGGCCTGGTAGCCCTCGGCGTCCTTGGCCCGGCTCGTCAGCTCGGAGAGCACGCGGCCGGTGACCGCGCGGCGGATCTTGGCCAGCGCCGGCGTCGTCTGCAGCATCTCGCGCGAGACGTTGAGCGGCAGGTCCTCGGTGTCGACCACGCCCTGCACGAAGCGCAGCCAGGACGGCAGCAGCTTGGCGTCGTCGGTGATGAACATGCGCCGGACGTGCAGGCGCACCTTGCTCTCGCGCTCGCCCTCCACCGCCTGGAACGGCTTCATCCCGGGCACGAACAGCAACGCCGAGAACTCGAGCGCGCCTTCCGCGCGCCAATGCAGCGTCGCCCACGGCTTGTCGAAGTTCATGCCGACCGAGCGGTAGAACTCCTCGTACTGCTCAGGCGTGATCTCGGATTTCGCCTTGCGCCAGAGCGCCGTGCCCTGGTTGGCCGATTCCTCCTTGCCGTCCTCGACGATGGCGATCGGCACGGTGATAAAGTCGGCCCATTTGCGGACCAGGTGGTCGAGGCGGTAGCTCTCGAGGTACTCGTCGGCATCCTCCTTCAGGTGCATCACGATCGTGGTGCCGGGCTCCTCGCGGGTCGCCGGCTCGAGGGTGTAGCTGCCCTGCCCCTCCGAGGCCCAGGTCCAGGCCTCGTCGGTGCCCGTGCGCCGCGAGGTGACCGTGACGCGGTCGGCCACCATGAAGGCGGAATAGAAGCCGACGCCGAACTGGCCGATCAGGCTCGGCTTCTCGTCTTCCTTGCCGTCCTGGGGCTTGGCGTCGGCCAGCGTCTGCGAGAACGCCCGCGTGCCGGAGCGCGCGATTGTGCCGAGGTTCGAGGCGAGATCCTCCTTGCTCATGCCGATGCCGGCATCCGAGACGGTAAGCGTGCGGGCCGCCTTGTCGGGGGTGATCCGCACCTTCGCATCGGCCGGCAGGGCGCTCGCCGCCGAGGTCAGGGCCTCGAACCGGCGGCGGTCCATCGCGTCGGCGGCGTTGGCCACCAGCTCCCGCAGGAAGATCTCGCGGTCGGAGTAGAGGGCGTGGACCACGAGGTCCAACAGCCGCCCGACTTCGGCACCGAAATCGTGCCGTTCCACCGTCTCGCTCACAGTCGTCGCTCCGCTTTCAAAGGAGCGCTGCCCGACGACGCGGATGTCGGCGCGGCGTCGGGAAGCGCGTCAAGACACGATCCGGCGCCGCCCGGCCGGATCGGACCGGGCGCCACCGCGAATGCGGGGGCGATATGCCGTCGCGGGCCCGCGAATTCAATGCTGGCCGCATGCAGGGCCTGTACGGCCGGCCAGGGTGATCGCTCGAAGCCGCGTTCAGCGGGTTCAGGGCGCGAAGAGCGCCCCGCGCAGCGGGCTTTTCAGGACCTCGGTCCTGAAAGGCGTCGAGCGGAGCGAAAGCCTGAGCCCGCGGAGGCGGGCGCCGGCGACTGAGGCCGAAGTCGAACAGGGCAAGCGCTTTCGAGCGATTGCACGACAGGGCCGGCGCACGATTCTTGCGAATCCCGCGCCGATCCGGCCTATCGATGGCGCACGCGCCGCGGGCCATGCCGTCCGGGGACGTTTCGGGACCGACCACCACCCCATGAGCGGGCGCCAGCACATCATCCCGATCCGGCGGGCCTACAACCGCCTCGTCGCCGACGAGACGCTGGAGGACTACGCCCTGCGCTTCACCGCCAAGAAGGCGCGGCGCTGGTCGGCGTTCCAGGTGGCGCAGACGGCGCTCGGCTCGCTCTCGTTCCTGGCGCTGGAGGCGATCGGCGGCACGCTGGTGCTGGCCACCGGGTTCTCGAACACGCTGGCCGCCGTCCTCGTCGTCGGCGTGCTGATCTTCGCCACCGCTGCGCCGATCACGATCTACGCGGCCCGCTACGGCCTCGACATGGACCTGCTCACCCGCGGGGCCGGCTTCGGCTATCTCGGCTCGACCGTGACCTCGCTGATCTACGCGAGCTTCACGTTCCTGTTCTTCGCCATCGAAGCCGCGATCATGGCGCTGGCGCTGCAGCTCTGCTTCGGCCTGCCACTGTGGATCGGGTATCTGGCCTGCGCCGCAGTTGTGATCCCGCTCGTGGCCTACGGCATCCGCCTGATCAGCCGGTTCCAGATCGGGACGCAGCCGCTCTGGGTCGGCCTCAACCTGCTGCCGCTCGCCTGCATCGCCTGGAAGGGCGACGCCCCGCTCGATGCGCTCTTCGCCTTTCCGGGCCTGGCCCCCGGGTCGGGTGCGGGGTTCGACGCGGCCCGCTTCGGGCTCGCCGCCGGCGTGCTGCTGGCGCTCCTGGCGCAGGTCGGCGAGCAGGTCGACTTCCTGCGGTTCGTGCCGGCGCCCGAGGGACCGCGCGACCGGAGCTGGTGGGCGGCGGTGCTGGCGGCCGGCGCCGGCTGGATCGTGCCGGGCATGCTCAAGATCCTCCTCGGCGCGTTCCTCGCGGTGCTGGCGATGGAGCACGGCGTCGCGCCGGAGAACGCCGCCGAGCCGACCCGGATGTACTGGATCGCCTTCGGCTACGTCACGCCCTCGCGGGAGGCGGCGCTTTTCTTGATGACCGCGTTCGTCGTGGTCTCCCAGCTCAAGATCAACCTCACCAACGCCTATGCCGGCTCGATCGCATGGTCGAACTTCTTCTCGCGCCTGACGCACAGCCATCCGGGGCGGGTGGTTTGGCTCGTCTTCAACGTCGCCATCGCGCTGCTGCTGATGGAGCTCGGCATCGACAAGACCATCGCCAGCACGCTGCCGCTCTACGCGGTCGTGGTCTCGGCCTGGGTCGGGGCGCTGGCCTCGGACCTCGCGATCAACAAGCCGCTCGGCCTGTCGCCGCCGGGCATCGAGTTCAAGCGCGCACACCTCTACGCGATCAACCCGGTGGGCACCGGCGCGATGACGCTGGCGCTGCTCGCCGGCACCTTCGCCCATGCAGGGCTGCTCGGGCGCGCGTTGCAGCCCTTCGCGCCGCTCTTGACGCTCGGCGTCGCGTTCGCGGCGGCGCCGTTGATCGCCTGGGCGACAAGCGGGCGCTACTACCTGGCGCGGACGCCGAAGGCGGATTGGGGGCGGCCCGAGATCGTCTGCCGGGTCTGCGAGCTGCCGTTCGAGGGCGAGGACATGGCCCATTGCCCGGCCTATGACGGGCCGATCTGCTCGCTGTGCTGCTCCCTGGACGCCCGCTGCGGCGACCTGTGCAAGCCGCACGGCAAGCTGGAGGCGCAGGCGCAGGCCGTGCTCGGCCGGATCGTGCCGGCGCGCACCGCCGCCTGGATCGGCGCGCCGCTCGGGCGCTACCTCGCCCTGATGCTGACGCTGGTGGCCGTGGTCGGGCTGATCCTCGGCATCGTCCACGCCGGGGCGACGCTGGAGCATCCCGAGCACCGCGTGGCGCTGCGCGCCGCGCTGACCAGCGTGTTCTTCATCCTCGTCGTCATCCTCGGCGTGGTCGCGTGGCTGTTCGTGCTGGCGCACGAGAGCCGCCGCGTCGCGCAGGCCGAGACGCGGCGCCAGACCGCCCTGCTCGAGGCCGAGATCGAGGCGCACAAGGTCACCGACGCCAAGCTCCAGACCGCCAAGGAGACGGCGGAGGCCGCCAACCTCGCCAAGAGCCGCTACGTCGTCGGCATCAGCCACGAGCTGCGCACGCCCTTGAGCGCCGTGCTCGGCTACGCCCAGCTGTTGGAGGGCGACGCGGCGATCCCGCCAGCGCGCCAGAACGGCATCCGGGTGATCCGGCGCAGCGCCCAGCACCTCTCGGGCCTGATCGACGGCCTCCTCGACATCTCGCGGATGGAGGCGGGCCGCCTGCAGATCCATCGCGACGAGATCCGCATCGCCGAGGTGCTCGACCAGATCGTCGACATGGTGCGGCTGCAGGCGCAGAGCGCCGGCCTCGACTTCCGCTTCACCCGGCCCGAGATCCTGCCCGCGGTGGTCGCCACCGACGAGAAGCGCCTGCGGCAGGTGCTGCTGAACCTGCTCTCCAACGCGATCAAGTTCACCCAGGCCGGCCACGTCGCGCTCGACCTGAGCTACCGCAGCCAGGTGGCGGTGTTCACCATCCGCGACACCGGGCCTGGCATCCCCGAGTCCGACCTGGAGCGGATCTTCGAGCCGTTCGAGCGCGGGACGACCCCGGCCGCCGCCGGCACGCCGGGGACCGGGCTCGGGCTCACCATCGCCAACCTGCTGGCGCAGGTGATGGGCGGCGAGATCTCGGTGACGAGCGAGCTCGGCCGCGGCACGACCTTCCGCTTCCGCCTGATGCTGTCCGCGATCACCCGCGCCGCGCCGATCCCGGTCCCGCCGGCGATCCCAACCCGCGCCTACGTCGGCGCGCGGCGGACGGTGCTGGTCGCCGACGACGACGCCGGGCACCGCGCGCTGATGCGCGAGATCCTGGAGCCGGAGGGGTTCGTCGTGGTCGAGGCGATCGACGGTCCCGCCTGCCTCGCCGCAGCCGAGGCCGAACGCCCGGACCTGCTGCTCCTCGACATCGCGATGCCGGGACTGTCCGGCTGGGCGGTCGCCAAGCGCCTGCGGGAGGCGGGGTTCGCCGGGCGGATCGCGATGATGTCGGCCAACGTCCACGAGATCAGCCCGATCCGCGGCGACGACGCCCCGCACGACGCGATCATCGCAAAGCCCTTCGACCTGCGCGACTTCCTCGAACGGGTCACGCAGCTCCTCGGCCTCGAATGGGCGGGCGCCCCGGAGGCGGAGCCCGAACCGAGGGCGACACCCTCCGCGGAAGCCTCGGGGCCGTCGCCGCAGCAGGTCGGCGACCTGCTGCGGCTCGGGCGGATCGGGCACATCCGCGGCATCGAGGCCAAGCTCGCCGAGATGGCGCAGGATGCGAGCGTGCCGGATGCGTTCGTCGCGCGGATGCGCGGCCTCGTGGCCGATTTCGACATGCGGCGCTACCTGAGCGTGCTGCAGGCGATGGCGGACGGCATGGCGGACGGCATGGCGGATCGCGCGGCCGCGTCGGAGGGAGCCGCCGTCGATGGCTGAGCCGCAGCGCGACATCGTCCTGGTCGTCGACGATTCCCCCGACACCTTGAACTTCCTCACCGAGGCGATCGAGCGCTCCGGGGCGACCGTCCTCGTCGCGGTGGCGGGCGACCTCGCCCTGGCGCTCGTCGACGAGATCACCCCCGACGTGATCCTGCTCGACGCGATGATGCCCGGCATGGACGGGTTCGAGACCTGCCGCCGCCTCAAGGCGAAGCCGCACGTCGCGCACGTGCCGGTGATCTTCATGACAGGGCTGACCGAGACCGAGCACATCGTGAAGGGGCTCGGTGCCGGCGGCGTCGATTACGTCACCAAGCCGATCGCGCCCGACGAGATCCTGGCGCGCATCCGCGTGCATCTGGCGAGCGCGCGGGCGGCGCAGAGCGCGCGCGCGGCCCTCGATACCGCGGGCCGCACGCTGTTCGCCGTGGACGCGGCCGGCGCCGTGGCGTGGTGCACGCCGCAGGCC